>JBBSNI010000053.1:0-20229 GCA_038232695.1 Cytophagales bacterium | reverse complement strand
CCTTTGAGCCATCCTAAATTGTGGTTGCCGTAGTGGTCTACATAGCCACCTGTACCTCCCACCAGCAGCCATCCATCGTCCCCTCTTTTAGAGAGGGCCCCTGCCTGGTTAAAGGAGCCATGGATGCCTGTAGAAAACCCTGCCGTATACAAGCGTATGCTTGCTTTTTCTACTCTATTTGTACGCTTGCCTACCTCACAGTGCGCATGAAAGCCTGAGGTAGGCCAGTCGTAAAACCTTACTTTGGGTATCTCATTCATATCAGCCACCTGGCTGATCTGGCTGCCATAGAGCAGTTGCGTCAAATATTCTATCAGGGGCGCATAACTTCTTACCGATACATTCTGATAATTTTTAGAAAATCCCAAGGCATCGGCGGCAGAAAACAAATAGCTATCCTTGTAGGTAAGTGCCGCGGCAGTGAGGATTTTCCGGGCATCGGGGTCGTCTCCGCCGTTGCGGTTGGGGTTGGTCTCGCACTCGTTGAAGCTATAAGCATTCGCCCCCCACAGGTAATACTCGTAATAGCCTGACCACCTCAAATGTGGCGGCAGCAATGTCTTGGTAGAGTTTTTGGGTAAGCAATTACGGGCTATGAGTTCATGCCAGAACCAGAAATGCAGTTTAGCACCCGCATACGTACCCTGGTGATGCGACCCTGACCTGACAAAAATATCCTGGGCTTTCTTACCCAATCCCTGCCCGTCAGCCGTTGAAGAGCCGAAGTAAACGTCCATCATCCGCTGGTAGTTCAGAGGTTTTACGTCGCGCATGATGATGGTGAGCAGGAAGAGTTGCGTAAACACCGTTGCCTCGTGTCCCGCAATATGCGAGTCGGCTGACGTTCCAATGGGTGTTAAGCCATCTGTTACAAAGTTTGCCCTGGTCATCGTTTTATACGGGCTATTATTATAATAGGGCGGGCAGCCCATCAGGGCAGCTAATAAACGTTCACAGAAAGCTACTTTGGTAAAAGTAAAGGAAGAGCTATGCGTCGTGAAAAGTTTTTTACACCAGTCGTAGGTCATCATACAGGCCTGGTAACTGTCTAAGTTGTCCTTGATGTCCTCGTATGATCGCATCGCGTCAGGCAACTTTTCACCCGCCTTATTGATGCCTGTTACCAGTAACTTTGCGTAAGCACTTTGCAGGGCTGTGATACCTTCGGTCGGGTTGTTGTCTATTCTATACAAGGCGGCGCGGGCTAAAAACTTTTCCGCTTCGTCCACTGCCTTGCCTGCCGGGTCCGCAGTCTTGGCAGAGACAATCTTGTTATAGGCTGTCATCTGCGAAGATTTGTTGGCAGCCATCGCCGTAAAATCATCATCAGAAAAGGGGAAGACTGTCTCGCTTGGGAAGGTGAACTCATCTTCACTTACTACCATGTCCTCCGGATCCACCTTGAAGAACTCCTCGACTAGCGCCCCGGTAGGCGTAGCCTCTTTTATCTGTGAGAGTTTGCTGCGCTTATTACCTTGTATAGCATCGACAGCGACATAATAAAGCGTGTCGTTGACCAGCCCTGTGATGGTAGCCTGGGTCGTAGATACCTCATCGCGCAGGAGCAGGTTAACAGGGTTGGTGCCTATATAGATGCCATAGGCTGTCGCCCCTTCTACTCTTGCCCAGGTAAGTGATATTTGTCTGTCCTCGGGGATGAGCAGCAAGCCGGTTGGGGCTGGCAAGCTGAGGGCTTTGCGGCGTTTTTGTATCAGCAGCAGGGTAGCATTGGTTTTACTCATATTTATGAAGCTTATAATTTTTCGGATGTATCTGTTTATTTTCATGCGAATATGTGTAGGAAACCCACGGTCTTTAGACCGGGGCGTATTCATCAATAGTAAAGGCGCTGATCATACCAAAGTAGGTCTTGCCCGAGATCTCTAAGAGGAGTTCATTGTTGACGGGCACCAAATTGGCAAGCCCGGCAATTTCTGATGTGTTCAGATAGGCGTTATACTCTCCTTGTACAGAGCCAACCCGCGCAATGGTTTGCAAGTCACCCGTGGTAAGTTGCGTGGTAGAGGTCACCCGCAGGTTGAACTTATGGGTAGGGTCTAACTGGCTGGCAGGGTCAATACGATCTCCTATCTTGATCTTGGCCGTCACGCCCTGGTGGGTACGGTAGGCACATCGCAACACATAGTTGCTGCCCGCCCCCGGAAATTCTTCCGTGACACTGACCCTGGGACTGCCGGTGGTAGCGCTGGAGTCCCACTCGTCAGCCCCTGAGAAGCTCTGCGCGATAGACAGGGGGATACCCGTAGGGTTGCCTGCCGTATCCAGCAGGCTTGCCGTGATGATGCCTACTACCTTGGGGTCGCCTTTTGTAGAATTATTCCAGATTTCAGGGGCTGTTATAGGCACGGGCTGCCCGTAGCGCGACAGAGCTACCTTGATGCTGCGGAACAACGTATAGCTGACCACCGCGGCGGAGACGGGTCCTACCACATTACTATAAGTAGTCTGCCCCTGCAAGATGCCAGCGGTAGCTACAGTGCTGCCTTGCAGGGCGAAGTATTTGGGTACATCCCCTGCCGTCAAATTATACTGACTGGTAGTAGCCACGCTTACCGGGGTCATGTCAGCAATGAGGTTGGTGGTGCCGGAATACCACTGCAACTGCCGGGCTGCCTGGTTTTCCGGGAAGGCTCCGTTATAAGTGATGTTACCTGTCAGGGTGTTGCCTACCTGCGCCGTTCCGGAGACGGTGATAGCGAGCGATGGAGCCTGGGCGTTGATCAGATCGCCTTCGTAGTCGTAGTCGTCTGGGCCAACGGCATAGATCCATGCGATGCCATTTGTCTCGGAGATAAAGTTGACGTTATCGTTGATGGTCACCCCACCGGCATAGGCAAAGAACACGTCGCGGGTCGTCTCTTTGAGTACGTACATGTCAAAGGTGGGGCTGAGTCCGCTGCCTATGGTGACGGTAATAGGTGCCGTAGAGGAACCGCTTCTAAAGACCAGCACCTGCCCGTCGTAGGTATCCTGATTGGCAGCCGTGATAGACAGGTTGCCCGTGACAAGGATATGTTCTGAGGCAGAGCCGCCGCCGCCAGCAGGAAGGGTCACCGGCACGGTCTGATCATCCAGGGAGATAGAGAGGATATTGCCTGTGACCACTGCATTAAGTTTGGCAGGTCCTGAGAACTCGGCGTAGTAGGCGTTGTTTAATCGCCAGAGGTGCAGGTGCATGGCTGCCTGGTTGTTGTGCCTTCTCACCTGCAAGGCAGACGAAACAAGTGTGGTAGCAAAAGAGATCACTCCTGGCCCGGGGCCAATAAATATATCTTTGCGTTCAAAGTTCTTCATCCCCACAATCGTGGTCAGCGTTACCGATGCTGCCGGCGAGGTAAGCGTCAGCACATCCCCGGCAGACACGTCTAAGGTTGTCCCGGAGAGCGTAGCCAGTCCTGCTGTCGGAAACTTTTGGTCGTACGGCAAGTCGTCCCATTTGTGCAGTCCCGTGCCTGTCTTCTCGCCTATCTTTTGCGTCCAGTCGTCGCTATACTCTATCGCCCTGACGCCCCTGCCCAATACCGTATTGGCCTGCAAAGGGCTGCTCTGCCAGTAATTTTTTCTTCCAAGTACAATTGCTTTTGGCATAATATCTATATATTATTTATGAATATGAAATAGGTTCTATGGCGATGCAGTCGCAGGTGTCAGTGCCTGCCTGCTCGTAGCTGACAGGTTCTATGACGATGCAATCACAATCAGAGACCACCCCCCCCAGACCATTACCATAGTAATCTGAAAAGGGGTAGCGGTCCCAACGCATGTTTCTGGGATTCCACACCAGCCAGTCTCCCACCTGCCAGCCTGCAATACCGGAAAGCACGGTCTCTCCCGGCGTCTGCACAATATAAAAGTCAGCATAAACGTCTTCCCCGTTGTTGTCTTGTTGCAGGTTAGGGTTGTTGATGTCAGCCTGCCAGGGACCCCGGTAGCGCAAAGTCTCGACGTAGGGCAGTAGCTCCGGGGGAATCTTGCCGGTAAACGAATCTATACCGGCGTAGCCGCCTGCTTTATTTTTGTTCTCCTTGCGCTCAAAGCCCGATGGGTCAATACCGTCAAAGCTTTCTTTGAAGGCGATGAGTTCTTCCAAAGCCTGCCGTTCTTCATCGGTCAGCCCCCCCGTGTTTTCCCCTATCTCATTTTTAAGCTGCAAGAGCTTTTGCTCTATCAACTCGCTGGTATAGGTAGCATCACTGCGGACGGTGGTGGTGAACAGGTCGTCCAGGGCAGCGATGGTCTTGTCTCTGCCCAGGTGGGTAAACTTCCAGATGCCATTGTAGAAGTAGAGCAGGTTGCCGTTGTCGTTAAGCCTGACAGCCTCGCCAAAGCCCGATCCAAACCCCTCCCCCTTCAACAGGCGTATGTATAGCCTGATAGCAGGCACGGCAGACAAGGGGTAGGCGCGCAGGTCAAAGTAGTTAAGATAGAACTCTATGTAGCGGGCCATCTCCGTGTCTGTCCAGTTGTTACGCTGGTTGTCTACGGCAGAGAGAATCCTCATCAACTCTTTGCCTTTTCTTACCGTGCGCCTGCGGTCTATCTCGTCGAAGCCTTCGCGGTCTGCGGCAAGGTCTAAGGCGTAGTCTATCAGGCGGCGCGCGCCGCGGTAGAAAAACTCCTGCTGTAACTGCTGTACTTCTGCTGATCTTGTCATGCTGTGTGATACATAAAGCCGTTAAAATTCACAGGCACAATCGCTGTGGTTATTGTGAGTGGGCGCATATAAATCTCTCCGTCCGTCTGTGCCCAGAGGCTGCATAGTGGCTCGTCAAAGTCTGGGGTCAGGCGGGTGCCTATGGTTGTCTTATACACATCGTAATAGCGTTTGTCTGCCAGGTCCCCCTCCCAGGGGCGGTAACCGGCGGGCATGGTGGTGAGCAGCACCTGCTGGTTGCTGCTGCTGATCACAAAGACGCCCCGGAAGACGACGACATTATCCCGGCGCTTGCGGTACTGTATGCCCGTGGGCTCGTCGTTGTCGTCTCTGACATCCTGCCAAACCCTGTCGGACCAGAAAAAGCCTTCAAACAAACCTTCTAAAAACAGTTGCCCTACCGGCACAAAGGTGTTGGCCGCATTCTTTTTGTAGAGGCCCCCGGCAGGGGACATCGCCATATCCCCTTGCAGTCCGGTGGGGGTGATAAAGCCGTTGCCCGTGATAGGTCCGGCATTATCTATCTCCTCATAGGCGTACCACTTGCTGGCAAGATAGGTGTGTTGCACCCACAGCTGAGAGGTAAACGTGGTCTTGCGGTATACCCTGCCGTCGGTGCGTAGGGCAAAATCGCCTGCCTTACCCTGCAAGGACAAAAACGAGGTAGCCTGCTCGTCTGTTCTTGACAGGTTCTCGTAGAGAAGCCAGGTGATGCCGTCTTTTCCTGCCGCCCCTGGGGGACCTTGCAGGCGGGTGAGCAGCCAGGCGGACCAGGAGCCGTTGAAATACGCTTCGGCTTTCCAGATAGAGTTGCTGTCGCTCGATGGCTTCCAGCCCTGGCTGTTGTAGCTGCTGCCTTGCGAAAACACATAGTCAGGGGAATCGGCAGGCAGGGCTGGTTCAGAGAAGATGTTGCTGTTGACAGCATAGTGATACAGCACCACAGTCTTAGAGCCTATCGCCTCAAAGGCAAGGGGCTGTGTGAAGTTCTCTGCCTGTTTGTACTTGCCTGTGATGGTGTTCCATGTGAAACGCGCCTTACACATCCACACCTGGGCAGCGCCTACCGGGATGGTCACGCTCCACTTTGCCCCGCCCGATTCTTCTATGTTCAGGCTATTGACAGGCAAATCCTGCCCGGCGGGCTTGGTTGTCTGGCGGCGGAAGACAAACAATGTCGTCTCCCCTGCCAGCCCGTCGGTGCCGCCGATCCGGCGCGGGGGTGTCCAGAAGTCGCCATAGCTGATATAGTTGTCAGCGGCATCGAAGCGCACCAGCTTGCTTGATTCCCACAAGACTTCACTATAGGGGTTGTAGGCAGGCAGGGCACCCCGGCCATACCAGGTATTGTTGTCCGAGATGAAAGAATCTTTTAGCAGTTTGCTGCCTGTCTGTTCGGGGGCAACGGTGGCGCGGGGAGCAATAACGCTGGTGTAGTTGCGTGGCTGCACCGTGACAAAGGTAGCCATAAAGCCCCCCGCCTTACCGGCAGCGCCCTGCTGCGCTCTGATCAGGATGGGATCAGACCAGCCTGCTATGCCCTCAAAGCTGCGCTTCTCGCTGCGCCAGACAGAAGATGCGTCCTGGCGGTAGTACCATCCCTGCTGGTCCGGGCTGCTCAAAGGCATGATCTCCAGGACAATATCAGTCTCTGCCGAGGCATTGCCGATAGGGGCCAGTCCGATACGGTCGATCGTGCCTATCGGGCTGATCTGGTTGTAGGGATAGGTGAAGCTCCCCGAATACCCTGTACTCTTGATCGCAAAGCCGCTTTGCTCAAAATATATCTGCCAGCTTACCCCGCCATTATGGTACATAGTCACTTGTACGTTGTAGCCCCCGGCGCAAAAGGCAGTGTTGTCTATCCAGAACGGGGTCACTGCTGAACTCTGGCTGCCTTTGACAAGCCCCGTGGCGCATGGCTTATAGGTAGCCATCAGGTTTTGCGGGCGTACCGGCTTGCTCTCTGTGGCATTGAATACTACATCCAGGCTGGCCGCATCCTGCATCTCTATGATGTCTACCATGGTAAAGGCGACGATGCCCGAGGGATGGGTGATGGACAGTCTTACCGTGTTGATCACATCCACATCATCCGGGGTGAGGGTGATGGTCTGCGCGCTGCTGGTTTTGCCTTCTGCCTGAAAGTCAAAGGTGTAGCCCGTAAAGTCCGTGACCTCTACGCCGTTGAGGATGGCACGGGCCTTCAGAATTTTATTTTGTGTGGCGCCAGGCGCAAAGGTAAAGCCTTTGGAGGGCGAGGCATCGTCCACATCGATGTCTGCCAAAAGCACCAACTCGGCCCCGTTGAGCAAACGGCGCAGGCGCCAGGTGCGGCGCATCTCAGGCAGGGTGCCCGTATTGTCAGTGAGGATGATGTCAATGCTGGCCTCTACCACACCTTTGCCCCACTCTGTCAGGGAGACTTTTTTAAGCACGTTGTCAATAGTAGCCGTCAGGGCTATATCGCTGCCCGTAGCCCCTGCCTGTGTGATCTTGTTGATCGCAATGGTGGGGGTATAGGAACCGGTCTGGTTGGTGTTATCGGCAGCATAGACGGCAAAAGAAGTATAGTACAGGGTGGGCAGGGAGGCTTGTGCAATCTGTGGGGTGCCATCCGGGGCAACGGGTATCTGCACAAACTCATTGCCTAAAGCCATGAAATAGCCTGATACGCCATCCTGTATGTCTATAAGCCCCACGCGCGCCTGATCCTCATAGACTACCCCGTCTTTTTCCAGGCTCACGCGGTAGGTAACATAATCCGAGAAAGCACCTTTGTGTCCGTTGTACACTCCGAAGCTAAGGGTCAGGCGGCTGTCCGAGTTGGCAAGAGACTGGTAGGCCTGTCCCAACAGTTCTGCCTGTGCGTTGCGGTATGACCAGACAAAATCGTTTGTGCCGTAAGCGATATTGATAGGAAAGGCTTCCAGCAATAAACTTGTCGGCGTGATGGCAGCGCCCTTTCTGACAAAGAAGGGGGAGGGGTTTTTCAGCACTAACTGCCGGGCGTTCAAGCCGTCGGGGATGTCTAAGACCTCAAAGCGGGCGGTATAGGTTTCACTGTTGCCTTTGCCGTCGGACAAGACCTGGCTGCATTCAAACAGGGCGGACCCTTCCACGTCCAGGTGCGTGATCGCCTGGCTGCGCCCATTGCCAAAATAGGCTGGCGTGGTATCGGTAAAGTTGCGGATGCGCTGCCAGTTGTAGGTGATGCTCTCACTGTCGCCCGGCGACCCGGCGTTGAGCAAGGTTCTGCCCCGGTACAGGCTCGCTGTCAGCGTCATGGTCTCAAAAGGGCGTACCCCGTTGTTGGGGTTCAGGCGGAAGTCATTGCCCTTGTCGGAGGTGATCACAGCAATCACCGTGTCTATCTGCCCTTTGGGCACGGGGTCGGACCAGGCCCCTTTCAGCGTAGCGCCCAGAAACACAGCCTGGCTTTCAAAGCTTACAAAGCCTGCCGCTGGCGTAGGGTTTTGCAGTTCAGACCATCCGGCAGGCTTGCTGCCCTGGGGGCGGAACGGCTTGCCGTCCCCGCCGTCGGCAGCCAGGTAGTCGTCGTCAGGGAACTGTGCGATATGGTTAGCCAGCCGGATAGGGAAATCCCGGTAGATGAACCTTCTGCTCTCGCCTTCCTCTTGCAGGATGCGCTCTACAGCCCATAGCGAATACGTGCTGGTCTGACTATCAAAGTTACGGCGGATGCGGAAGATGCTCTCCGGCTTGGGGGCAGTATAGAAGCCTTTCTGTGAGAGCAGCGTACCGCCGGGCGTCCCCTCCCCGGCCTCGGTAGCCGTATTGACCAGGCTGTTAGGGTCCGGGCTGGAGAGCAAACTGTAGCGTACCAGGTTGCCGTCAACAGGAATCTTAAAGGGTCCTATCCAGGGTGATTTCAGATCTCCAAAAGCGTTCTTGGCACCCCTGATCTCCCATAAACTATAGTCACCGGCAGGCTTTCCGGGCAAGCCGTCAGACCAGAGAGCCGGTTGGTTGTTCAAGGAAAGCCCGTCAGGCAGCATAAAAAACGGGCGGGGTGGGGCACCATTCTGTGTCAGGTGCCACTTGAAGCGCGAATCTATGTAGTCGCCCGGCGCCCCCTGGTCAAACAAGGCAATAGGCTTGCTCCATTTGCCCTGTCCGTAGCGTATTCTTTTCCAGCTATGGCGCGAAGGGGCCAGCGTATCTGTCCAGTTTGTACTATGCCAGGCAGCGTCTTTGTCGTAGGGGAAGGGCGGTTGCAGAGAAGCGGGCAGGCTGCTGGTCTGGTAATAGCTGCCCGTGTAGTCGGCGGCAAATTCTTCATCGTATTCTCCGTCAAAGTCCTCGGCGCGGGAGAGCACCTGCCAGTAGTTCAGGAAGAAGCCCTCATAGCTCTCATCTACAGAGAGTTGTATTTTTTCATACTGATCAAAACTTTTAAAATCAGGATGGTTCAGGACGGGCACCAAAGGGGCGGCTGTTTTTTTTAGGGGCAGCTTACGCAGGATGTAGCTGGTGCGGGGCATGGCGTTGTAGGCATCTTCGGCAACGATGCACTGGCAGTTCACATATAGCCTTTCGAGCGGAATGGCAAGCATCTGCTCTATGTTGGCGGCAAAGAACGGCCCGCCCCGCTGCTTATAGCTGTAGCCGGTAGGGTAGGTATCCGACGGGTATTGGGTGTCTATAGGTGCCCCGGCTAACTGTCCTTTGTTCTTTTCTTCCATTTTGTTTTGCCTGCTATAAATTTTGTTTGTCTTACCCTTTGCGGTGAATCATTTTAGTCTGTAGCTTTGCTGCCACAAAAACAGTGGAAATTGCTGCCCATTGCCCTATGTATAATTAGCCCTATTGCACTACATGGGTGATGGCGCGTTTGTTGTGGCGTAAACATATGCGTATATATACCTAACACACCAATTTTTTTACCGGCCAATACCATGACACGTACCCATATACTTTTCTACTTGCTGCTGATCTTACTGTAGGCGCAGCCGTCAGATCAATCCCAAATTCTCTTTCACCTGGTGGGCTGCATTGCCCAAGGTGAGCAGATACCGTTGCCTGTGATAGAGCGGCGTCTCTGTCACACTTCTGCTGAAATAGCAAGCCGACATAAACAGGTACTTGTTTTTTCCCGGCGTCTTGCCTACATAGCAGCTAATGATAGAGGCCGTGCCATAGGCTTCAATATATGCTTTTGTTCTGGGCTTGCTCAAAAAAAAGTCTTTGCTCGTGTCCTCTATGAGCAATGCGTCATTGTTGTCTATCCCTACTCTCTGTACGCTGTCAAGAAAATAGCGCACTCCGGGCGGCGCGGCTTTATCCTGCCAGTCTTCTTTGATGCTTGTCAGGGTAGGCACCTTTTCTTCCATGACAATAGTGACCTTGAACATATTTAGAGGGTTTAAAGACACCGTATCACTATTGACCTCATCTACCTGCGCTAAGTAAACCGCCTCTGCCTGCACGGCAAGCATCACATTCAGCATAGCCTGCTCTAATTTTTCGTGCGTTTCCACGGCTTGCACATAATCAAAGGGCGGGCAGGAGGCTTTCAGTGAATCCAGGATAGCAATGTCCCTGTACTTCCTTTCCTGCGCTGCATCCAGAGCCTTCTGCTCATCTCTGCGTTCCTGGGACATAACAATAGATTGCGCCAGGGGGGGATAGAAGTCTTTGAGCGTGACGATCAGGACAATCATGATCGCCGTAAACCCCTTACTCCGGTTAAAATCTTTACTGAACCATTCTGTGATTGCTTTATATAGCTCCGTCATTATTCGCTTTGTCTATCCCCCCCCCCTTTTTATTATATACATTTTAGGCATTGATGGCCCGCCAGTCCCCCGCACCCTGTCCTGTACTGACCGCCTTATACCAGACAAGTCCGGTCTGATCTAAGAACTCCTGCCCGATCTTGTCTGCATTCTGTGTCGGCGCGCCATCGCCAAAAATCTTTTCTGCCGCCTCGCTCTCCACGGGTGCCGTCTCATCGCCCTCTTCGACATGCGCAAGAAAGTCCATGATAGGTGCGATGCCCTGCGCCTTGATCTTGCCGAGGTCATCATTGATAGCCTCCGGATCAACGGTCTGGTTGTTCTGCATCAGCATTGTGAATACCAGCCAGGTGAGGTGTTTAAGGTCACCTTTATAGCCACTGGTGAGAATTTGCAGGGAAAATCTCCGCTTCTTCTGCTTAGATAGTTTGTTGCCTATCGCACTGGGACGTAGCCCATCTACTCCACTCTGGGTAAGCAATGTCGCTGTATGATTAAATAGTGCATACGACACCAACTGCTGGTAGGCAGGTTGCTCCGAGAGTTGGCGAATGAGTACTGGTGTAAGTGTTGTCTGTGCCATTATGATTATAAAATTAGAAGTTGAAATATTGATCTATGATTGTTGTATCTGCTGCGTCTATTGTCCCATTGATAGCGATGATCTCCGCTACAGCGAACTTGGTGGTATAGGTACCAGAAAGACGTTTGCCTATGACAATATCTGCCTGCGCCGCACTGTTGGCGGTAGAGGTCACTGTTGACATAATAGCCCCCGCGTTCTTGGCCCTACCGGTATAGCCTGCATCTATCGTGTATGTCGCAATTACTGAATATACTTCAGAAGCCGCAATCGTGGAAGTAAATGCTGCTGAGCTAAGTGTCAAATCCGCCCTTACAGCCATCACCTGCGGCGAGCCTGCTTTTAATCGCGTCCCGCGGTACTGCCCGCCCGATACGCCTACCATCACCTCATTCTCGTAGTTGAGTGTATTAGTCTCCACCTGCCTGCACAGGGCTGCCAGCGTCAGGGTGGCGGCAGCAACAGGTAAGGTGCCGGTTAGCCCATACCCTGCTGTCAGATTGGTCGCATAGATACCATCCAGGTAGGGTTTATTGGCCGCATCCAGGGGTAAGAGTACCGTGCCCTTGTCTCCTGTGACGCTATCGATAAGTCCTGCGGTCACAGCGGCGTCTGACATCTTAAACACGTCTATCAGACGCGCACCAAAATGTGCTGCCAGCACCATGCCTGCTGTTTTCTTGCCTGCTATCATCGCCCTTCTGTTCATCCCTATATGGTTAACTGTCCTATATCACTGATAAACATCACTTTCTTTCCGTTGCGCTGCGAGATGTTCATCTCTATCTCACCGCCCGCCTTTATGGTAAGTTGTCCTGTCGCATAGCTGCCCTGTGCGGTGTTTGTGATATTGTCTTTCACATAATACCCTGCCGGAATCGTGAGCGTCCTGTCTACTGTGTCATTGTTCCACAGCACAAGCTCTATCTGTACCCAGGCTGCCTCTTGTGTGCCCAGGCTAAAGGTAGGCGCGGTGCCGTCTGCTGCCACAAAGGTGCGCGTGAAGCGGTATTCTAATTGCCCTGCCGTAAGCGCTATGCCATTGGTAGATGTAATGACTGACCAGGGTAGCTTATCTTTTTTGTTGTTGATCTTAGTGGCAAGGGCTGCCTCCAGATTGCCTTCTGCCACCGCGTCCAGGGCTGCCAGCAACCCGGCGCCGATCACGTTGGCTAAGGCTACCTTGCTGGCGTCTATCTTCTGGTAGTCGCTTGATGCCGCGCCGGTCCCGCTTTTAAGCCTCCACACCTCTATGCTGCCCCCGGCAGTGGTAAGCACCACCAGATCGCCTTTCTGCACGACGCCATCTATCCACTCATTGAGAATATAATCGGAAAGGGAGGTCTGTGCCGTTTCTATGGTAACTAATATAGCCAGGTCAGGGAGTTGGGCAGGATTTAACTTGCCAGCCACCAGGTCTGCCTTGCTATCCAGCACGACAGGATCAATGATGGTATCAGTCAGGGCTTTAAGCTGCGCAATCGTGGTGAGTTCGTCGCCCGCTTTGATACGCACAAACTCATCGATCAACGCATAGATTTTGCTGACAAGGGTGTTGGCATCACCGACGGAAAATATTTCGTTGGGCGTAGGGTTGTTGCTATCAGTTGCTGCTTGTTTTGTGCCGTACAAATTTTTATCGATGATTGCCATTGTGTTTAATTGTTAAAGATCGCCCCTAAAGGAAAATCAAATACGGTAAAATAAACTTGTTGAAAAGAGGTGCTGACAGCCTGGCTATAGGCGCTTTCTTTCTCTCCGTTAATCGTCTTGATGCGATAGTAATACAAGGTGTTGGGCTGCAAGCCTGTATGGCGGAACGTGGTATCGGCTGCCTGCAAGTCACTTCTTACGATAGGGGTATAATTCACCTCCTCATCTGCGCCTATGGCATACTCTATGACAAAACCGGTATAGAAGCTATCAATGTTCCAGCTTATATCAACATACTTGCCTGCTGCATTGGCTGTCAGGCTTACCCCTGATGGTACCAGCGGCACGGCAAAGGTCGTGGCAAAGCTGAGGACGCTGCTATACACCGAGGCATTGTCATTTTTAAAATACCTGTAGAGGATATAATACGTCTGATTTTCTTTCAGGTCAGTGAGCGTAAGCTCTGTGGAGGTAGTCTCTATGGTTCTTACCTCCTCTTTTAGCTCGATGTCTTCGGCGTAAGTGATCTGATAGTATTGCGCCTCATAGACGCTTGTCAGGCGGATAGCGGCGCTGGTGGCGCCTACCCCGTCTATGCGTATGCGAAGGGGCAATGCCGGGGGAGGGTCGACAACCACCCCGCCACCGCTGCCCATCACCGTTACTGTAACACTCACCCGCACCTCTCCGGTATTGGCTACCGGGGAGATATATAGCACGTAATTTTCATTACCTACCTTGATCTTTTCTTGATTCAGGCTTACCTGAAAGCCATTGATAAAAAAGGAGGGGGAGAGGTTTTCAGGAATGGCTATATAGTAAAAGCTGCCGGTGCCTGCGGCAAAGACGAAGGTTTTATCTTGCAGGTTTTCTGTTACGCCCTGCTGCTGCGTGATCACAGACAAGGGCACATAGGGCTGTTGATAGACACCCTTGAAGACTTTGGCAGTCACGGCCTCTCCACCGAAAAGACTACCAAAATCATCTTCCACATAAAAGACCGTAAGCTCACCTTCCTGCCGTGTGGTGACCCCTATATGGTTTTTACCCCTGACCTCAAAGAAAGGGCCTTCCCCCCCCTCTCCTATGTATTTGCGTACCAGGGGGGTAAAGATTTTGTTTCCGGGATAATATTGCGGGGCAATTGCCATGATTGTATTTTGTTAGAGCCGGGTCGCCGGGCGACGCCATGCATGGCGTCTGTACTTGTCATGCATGGCGTCTGTACTGTACGAATGCCATGCATGGCGTCTTTACAATTCGTAGATCGTTCGTATCAATTCGTCGTTTTTTTCAATGATGCGCTGGGCTTCCAGGAATAGCTCCAGGGCATAGGCATTCAGGAAACCCGCCATAGAAATTTCCAGGTGGCTCAGCGTAAACTCCATGTGCTGGTCGTTTAAGGCGTGAATGCCAAGGCGAAAGTCATTCATCTTTTTGATGCCTTGCTGGTGCGCTTTCAGGGCGTAAGACAAGAACCCGTCTTTGTAGACCTGAGCCTGCAAGACGTTAGGGCCCGCTAATCCCAACAGTTCGGACTGCTCTAAAGGTATGGCGTTGAATCCGTCTCTTCTGATAAGGTCTCCGGCAAAGGGTTCTTTGTTGCCGTCAGGGGAGAAGTATATGTAATCCTTGATATAGGTCTGCTCCTGGTAAGGTACGTAGAGCATGTAAAAGAAATAGATGCCATCGCGCTCTAACTTAAAGACAAACTCATCGTTGGTGCCATCGCTTGCGTTATAGTTTTCCGGCATCACCAGCACATCGCCCTGCACATCTTTGTAGACAGCATAGACAATACGGGCATAGGTAGACTTCAACACGCCTGTCTGGGTGCCGTAGCCCGTCTCGTTTATCTTACCGATATACTGACCGGGGATCTCTTTCTCCACATAATAGAGGTCTGAGAAATCTCCGGTAGCGTCAGCGATATACACCCTCTCGCCATCCTCGTCTACTGCCGTGCGTGTAAGTTTTCCAATGAATGATGCCATAGCTTTTTTTAAGAGGCGTCCAATTCTTTTTCTGCCGGTCGGCGACCGTCCGCGGCGCGGTCCGATTCAAGCCAGTGATCACGGGCTACGACGGCGGCTTTTTCTACGCCTATGGTTTTATGAACCACGTCTTCGAGCAAGTCTGCGACAAGCTTGTTTTCCGGCTTTTTCAACACGTTGACCAGCCCCACGATAGGGTCTTCATCGGCCTTGATCAGGGCGATCTCGGTGGCTTTGCTGTCATTGAATCTCCAGCGGTTGCTCTGGGGTATCCAGCGGATATAGTCAGCCTTGCGGGCATCATAGAGCAGCACCATTGTTTTGAGGTCTTTGGCTGGCGTAGACTGTATCCTGACAGCCTGTATGACGGGCTTTGCGCTTTGTATATCATTGAGTTTGCCCATCAGCGCGCCCTTCATCTCCGGGGCTGACAAGGTATGATCTACGTTCACGTCCTTGCAGATAGGCACCAGTTCAATGCGGCTGGCAGAAAGGATCAGGGATTGTATGCCAATCAGGATTACTTTCACATCCATGTAGTTGCGGGCGGCGTTAAGCGAATCAACCTCATAGAACAAAGGCACAATGTTCTCATCCCGGTGCGGGTTAGAGGCGTTGTAGTTAGAGTGTTTCAAGAACTCATACAAGCCGTCTTGTCTCACGTTGACAACCTTTGTGTTGGTGTTGTCCCACCAGATGTCCTCTGTGATAGGCTCATCGCGGTAGGTATGGTCGGGCATCTCAACAGGCCGATAGGCTTTTACGTTGCCAATGGTCACGTGCTTGCCTGCGAAAGGGTCAAAGACAAATTCCCTGCCCGGCTGAAAGACCGCACTACGGCGGATAGGGCGCTTGCGGATAGGGTCTATCTTGTCAGCGCCTACCAGGCGAAAGGTCACGTTCTCACCGGCGGCCAGGGGCTGACAGCGCATTTGTTCAGATAATATAACAGATGGTTTCATAGATATTTATTTGGGTGTATATAATGGTAGGGACAGGCACACGGCCTGTCCCTACATGATTATTTGCCTGTTGGGGTAAACCAGATGAATTTACTGCGGGCGCGTATTTCAAATCCCTGGATGCCATAGAACTCATAGAAGCGGGCAGCCTTGCTCTCGGTAGGTCCCTGGCTTGCCAGCATACCTGTCTCGAAAACAGCATGGTCGCCTTTGTTATAGGGGGCGGGCATCTGCGGGTCCGCGTAGACGTGTACCAGGTAAGGTACGTTCTCAGGCTGTCCTTCTGTAGGCGTTGGGTTGCGCACCGTACCGGCAGGGATAAATAGTCCTGAATCTGAATAAGCATGACCGTTAGCGCCCAGGATCGCCGGGTCGTTGAACACATCCCATTCCTGCCACATGATCTGACGGTTGGTATAGTTGATCCACTGGAAGTTCAGGCTAACAGCCTGCTCTCTGCCGCCGGGAAACTGTGAGAAGTTCACCACCGTGTTGGACTCGTTGGCAAAGGTCACAAGGAAGCGTTGCAGGGCAATGTTCAAGCCCTGCCCGATGCCGCCGATATATTGCCTGTCACCATATATCTTGGTCATCATCTTCACAAAGTTCTCGAAGGTTGTCAGGGTTGGCTCCGGGGTAGTTGCGGCAGGGTTATAGAAGAAGTTACCCCCTTCTGCCCTGACGGCAGGGATGATGCCTTCAAACATGTTGACGCCTTTCTGGTCAGCATCTGTGAGGTTCACTGACTTCTTGTTGATGATCTGGGAAAGCTCTATCTCCAGTTCAAAGTTCTCTGCCGTATCCACGATGCCCTTGGCATACAGGTGCGGGGTACCGTTGATCTTAAAGTACGTCGTCGGTATCATGGCAAGGTCAGTGACCGGGTAGTTCTTCCTGAATACCTGCAAGCCGTTCTCATACTCCTCAATGTCGGGCACGATCCCTTCTGGGCGGTCGGAAGCTTCGGGCTGCGCGTTGGCATAGATCACGATAGGCTGCGCTGCGGCGACGGCGGCGGCGGCGGCGGCCTGTATGTCCTCGCCTGCGGCAGGCTTGACAAGGGCTACGTCCTGGGCGCCGGTCCGGTTCACGGATTCTATAAAGCCTATGGTCTGGTTAGGAAACAAGACGGTGGCGTTACGGATGGCCCGGCTATGCCCGGTACGGGGGCTGTGGTAGTCTGGGTGAATAGTCAGGTTCACGGTCGTGGCACCCACCACGTTGGTAGCCGTGCTGACAAGGGCAGCCATCTGAAAGGCGTTGGTTTCTTCGGCAACGCGGTAGGTGAGGTTGCCCGCCGCTCGCTTGGGTAGGGTGCGGGGCTGGCTTCTGCCCATCGCTTTAAGCCAGGAAAGGGCTGAGGCGCGGGGGTACTTGCCAAAGAGTTCGTTATAATAATCTGGGTTGTGGATTTGCAAGGGCGAAAGGATGGCCGTTGAGAACCCTTCGGGACTGTAAGAAGGTAAGTTCATAGCTGTATTGCTTTAAAGGTTTTTAGATAGAGACGCTGGTGCGTCTGTACTGTGAAATGGGAGATGGATCGCGCGGCGAACCGTACGGATGAAGGGCAGGGTAATACCTCCCGGCCATAGGGTAATTGGAAAGCCTGGGCACCGGTCACCGTGACGCGGAATCTACCGGCGGGCTTCTCTGATAGCACGTACCGCTTGTTCTTCAAAAGAGCTTGGCACAGCGCCGACAGACTGCTGGCTTTTCAGAGCCTGGGCAGCCGTTCCGCCTGTGTTGTTCTTTTCCAGGATAGTGCGCTGACGTTCAGCGGCTATGCCCTTGGCAAAGATTTCTTTGTAGAGGGTTTTGCGGTTAATAAAAGCAGCCATCGTTTCTGCCAGTTCCTGCTGCCGGATATTGCCTTCGTCGTCGACAAAGTCCTCCAGGATATACTCGCGCATAAACTCAATAGGTCTGGCGGTAGCGCGCACGATCTGCTCTTTGGTGGCAGGGGAATCCTGCCAGGAAAGGTTAACCTGGCTGTTATCTTCTTTCTCGCTGGCTTTCAGGCTCATGGAGGAAAAAGAGGCGAGGCGTTGCTGAACCTGCTGCTCGTATTTTGCTTGTTCTTGTTGTGCTTTTTGGGCTTGCTGCTGGTCTGCTGGCGATTGGCTCGGAGAGGCAGTGTTGCCCGATGGGGCATTGTTTAAAGTCTTGTCAAGATCAGTTACCTGGTCCTGAAAATATTTTTGTTTGTCGGCAATTTTTCTTTGTGCCTGACGGCTTGCCGTGTCCATACGCACCGAGGCCACGCGGCTTTCTTCTACGTCGCCATAGCGGGTAGGATATTCTTCTTCCTCGAAAAGCACTTTGGCTTCTTCCAGGCTCATGTCAGCGTTAGACAGGTAGAAGTCAGCAAAGAGCAAATCCTTTTTGCTTGCCTGCGAGGGGTTAAGGTTTTTGACAAAGTTGTATTCTTCCAGGCTGCGCTGCACGTTATCCGTATCGCCTTGCAGGATGGCAAAGATTTCTTTTGCCTGCTCATTCTTGAAGGTGGGTAACTTGACCTTGGTAGAATCTGCTTCCAGGTTTTTATACTTTTCGCTCAAAGCGTCATAATCCTGCTGAAAGCTTTGCAGGGAATCGGAAGAAGAGAACCTCCCCCCCGAAATAGTTTTTAGCTTTTCCTGGAAATATACATCAGGGTCTGGGGGAGCATTATCGCCCGGCGACCCGGCAGGCGTTTCCGGAGCATCTTGCGAAGGGTTTTGCGCTAAGGGCTTAGGCGAATCCACCGTGGACGCGGCCCGACCATTGGCGGGCGGGGAATCTATGGCGGGCGAGGAGGCCGACTGGGATTGATCAGGGGCAGATGCGCCCTGGTCAGTGGCTTGAGAAGCCTGAGAACTTTCGCCCTCTTTACGTACACCATCGTAATAAGCCTGAACCTCCTCGCCTGTCATAGGTTCAAATCGCTCGTTAAATTTTTCTGTAGCTGCCGGTGTTGCCATTGTAGGCGTTTTGCTTTGTAATTTAGTATAATGCTACCAAATTAGTATTTGAATACAAAACCACCAAATTTCACCACAAAAGGCGAGCGATGACCGATATACCTATAACGACGATCAATGATAAAAAGGTGATTTCAGCCACAGATTTTTATCAGGCAATCCAATTACACCCTGCCCATTTCCAGCGGTGGCTCAGTGTGAACGTCACGGACAACCCGGCAGCCCTGCCGCACATAGACTATTTTGTCGTCAAAGAAAAGAGTAAAAACCATAAAGACCCTACAGTGAAAATTGTCTACTATTTTTCGCTGTGGTTTTGCTCTGAGCTATGCTGCCATGTGCGTAGCGAAGAAGCCGTCAGGGTTAAAAGGGAGTTAGTAGGGTACCGCTTGCGGGAGTTTTGAGAGAACTGGACCGCGTCACGGCGACCGTGACTATGTAATTACGGTAAGTATACCGGAAGGTAGGAAAGCAGGAATGGTAGAACCCAAATCATAACCTATCAATTTGCTCCTGTCTGAACAGGGGTATGGGATATTCATTAATTTAGGTTCAGGAGACATCAAAGGATTAGGTTGATTTAAAGCAAGTTTAATACTGTTGTTCTTGCACAACAAACGTCTTGCATTCCTGAAACGTCTTGCATTCCTAAATTTTCTTCGGTCACTGTAGCGGCTCATGGTTTTATGAAAGGTTGTCTAATCGAAATCTTCTAAATCCAACACGAGTTTCTTTATCAGAGATACCTGGATTATTGCGGTCCGCCGCGCGGTCGTCTCCCGAGCCCCTCCTTTTAGTTTCTATCGTTATTTTTACATCAAAATCATCCAGGTTAATACTCTCATGGAGAAAATACCAACCTACTATCTGACCATCTAATCTGTAAGCGTACATTTTTAGGTTTTCTTTATTTCCTGTTAGTACGCAACTTATAATGTGAGATTTATCTTCTTTCATATCAAAAGGTTTCATCATCCTCATCCTCATCATCATAGCCATTGTCCTGTTCAATGGACAACTGGCGTTGCTTTTGCAACTTTTCTACCATTTCACTTATATCCCAGGAAGCGACAGGCTGTTGTTTAAGTTTGACTGCCATTGCACGGGCAACGTCTTTCCCTACGGGATGGATTGCATAAATGGCGTTGCTGCCGTAGTAGCGCGTGAAGGCTGGCTGGTGCTGTGTTTGAGGAACATCGATGCGCAACATGGCGGTGCCCGCAATGTTCTGCTCACTGCACTGCCCTGCCACACGCACGTGTCCCATGATCTCTACGATGCACCAATTGTCGGTGCCGAAAGGATTGGTGTCCTGAGTGGCTGGCATTCCAGAAGTTTCTGACATAAAGATGGTTGTTGGGTTATGGTGTACAAAAACAAAGTTAGCAATTCTAACATATCAGTCAATAATGACCGCTGAAAAAACCTCTTCATTGGTAAGTCCTATAATTTGAAAAATCACAGGGGGTTGAAGAATTTTTATCAATTTATTGTTTTCGTAGACAAGGCATTCTACCATATGTGTATAACACAGAGAGCCGCGGTGTGCCGCCCAGGTGCAACCGCCCGGCGGACCGCTCACGAAAAAATCGCTGAGCGGGTTGCCGCCCAGCGGGTTGCCGCCCAGATGTGTCTCGTCTGTT
>JBBSNI010000052.1:0-21576 GCA_038232695.1 Cytophagales bacterium | reverse complement strand
GCAAAGTCCACATTGGCTCTGGTAGCATAGCGCCGGAGGTCGCTACCCACCAGGATGCCTTCATCGTGGCGGTAATTGCCAGACAGGTAATAGTTGGTGTTTTCGGTAGCGTTGGAGGTAGACAGGTTGACATCCATAAAACTTCCCTTTTGCAACGCCTCATCAAACCAGTCTGTATTGGCAATCTGGCTTCTGTCGAGGACAGCATTAGGATCCCGGGCATTGTTCAGGATAATGTTAGGATCGAAGGGTTCCAGACCGCGGTTGGCACGTGCCTCATCTACGAGGCGCAACCAGGTAGGTCCGTCTACAAACCCAAGTTCTTTGGGACCTCTCACCACATCCGATACCCCATAACTAACGTTGAGGTCTACGCCGCCCGTACCGGCTTTGCCTGATTTGGTGGTGACGATAATCACGCCGTTGGCGCCCCGGGAGCCATAGATAGCCGTTGCCGAAGCATCTTTCAACACTTCTATAGAGGCAATGTCATTAGGATTCAGCGTAGCCAATGGATTCAAAGGGGTGGTAGAAGCATTTCTGGAAAAACCATCGAGTTCGCCCCCGCCCTGATTGCTCAGGATCATGCCATCGATGACCCACAAAGGTTCGGTACCGCTGGAGATAGAGTTGGTTCCCCTGATCAATACCCGGGAAGGCGCTCCCGGCACACCGCTGCTGGAGGTCACCTGCACGCCCGGCGCCTGTCCCTGCAAAGCCTGGTCAAAAGAAGCGGTAGGAAATTTTTGCAGCTCTTCGGCTTTTACGGTCGCTACCGAGCCGGTGATGTCTCTTTTCACCTGCGTACCATAGCCTACCACGACCACTTCTGACAGACTCTGGACATCTTCAGTAAGTTGCACGTTGATCGTAGAACGTCCGTTGATGGGTATTTCCTGGGTTCCGTAACCGATAGAACTGAATACCAGGGTACCTTCTGCTACACTGATGCTGTAGTTTCCGTCTACATCGGTCACCGTGCCTTGTCCGGTTCCTTTGACCAGTACGTTAACGCCGGGAAGCGATTCGTTGTTATTGGCAGCGGTAACTTTGCCGCTTACCGTACTTTGCTGGGCGCTGGCTGTACAGGTTAGACACAGCCAACAGAAAAGGAGTATGTAGGGATTTTTCATAAAAAGTGGGATTAAAGGAGAGGTTACCTCAAAGGCGCTGTGCATGTAATTTTCCGATTATTTTTTTAATAAGCAAGGCACCCGATGATTAAATACTGTAGATATTTGCCGTAAACACGCCCGGAATTAACAATTCTGAAAAATTTGCAATGTTTTCTCTTATTTATTAAGAAAATATAAATTTGGAAAAAATGGAGAGATCAGAAAAAACTCCCTATCCCGCAGGATGTAGCAGTAGCAGGTTTTGACAAGCAGGTCCTTACGCCCTATCGGGACCTACCGCTTACCGCCGTAGCACAATCCTCTTTCAAAATGTGATTAACCCGCACAAAATTACCATGCCGGGCAGAAGATTCGTATATTGCATTGTTATTAAACAAAGCATCTACAACGACACTACAACCCTACTGGCATGATCATTCATATCCACGATGTCAACCTTCATAAAGTCATTGCTTCCATTGGCGAGCAAATGGGTAGCCCGGACGTTGACTGCTTCTGCGATGAAACGACCCTCTCTATTCCCAGAACGATGGGCCGGGGTTATATCAAAGGTATCAACTTTCAGCATGGGCTAGGGCTGTTGCAAATCAACTTCACGCTGAATACGACCGTCACCCTGCGTTATATCCTGCGCGGCTCGCACCCCTTGCGCCTGATCTTCTGCCAGGAAGGCCCTTTCATGTATAAGTTTGAGCCCGGCAACAAGCTGTACACCATCGATGCGCTCCACTCGTCCTTTTCTACCAGTACGGGCAAATACGACCAGTATTATATCTTCCCGGCAGATACGCTGATCCAACTCACCGTGCTGGAGATAGACCAGCGTGCTTACCTGCCTAAGATAGAGTGCGACCTGCACACGGTGCCCAGTTCGCTGGCGGCTGTGCTTCGCGATGTAGATGCGATGGATCCTTTTACGTATCATACGCAATACAGCCTGGCACTGGCCGACAGCGTCTACCAGATACACGAAAACCTGCTGACCGGGCTGAGCCGCAAGTCTTTTCTGGAAGCCAAAGCGCTGGAAATGTTCGGCTTGATCGTAGACATGTATACCGACGACCACCGTCCTGACAAGAGAAGCATTTTGCTGCGCAAAGCTGACATCAAACTCATCCAGGAAGCTGAGCGCATTCTGACCTCCGATCTGAGAAATGCGGTAACTATCCCGGAGCTTGCCAAGCAGGTAGGCATCAACACCACCAAACTCAAGCAGGGTTTCAAAACTGTTTACAATACCACCATCAACCGCCACCTGCGGGAGAAGCGCATGGCAGAAGCCGCTTCGCTACTGACGAGCGACTCTATGAGCATCCGCCAGATCGCTGACCGGGTAGGTTACTCCAACCCTGCGCATTTTGCCAAGCTGTTCAAAGAAAGATACGGCGCCTTGCCCTCCGAATATGCCAAACACATCAGAAGAAACTTTGTGGAGGTGTAGTAGGCAGGTGTCAGCATGTTTGAGCAAAATTATTGTTGGCTGATTTAACTAATTGTTCATGCTTTTGAAAGCACTGTTAGCTACCTGTCTACAGTCTCCGAGATCTGGCGCGCGTTTAACGAAGTAACGCGTGCCCATTATGGGAAAACACGCGTTTCCGTTGCACTCAAACGCGCGCCAGGACCTTTTCGGCTATCCCTACCGGCTTCTACCAGCGAACGGGTCTAAACCTCCACCCTGACTGTACTTTTTGCATTTCCTGCTGATCATCGCGTTTGGTGATGCCGCAATCCAGATAATTTTGGTGCAGTTGTGCCAAGGCTTCCCGGTCCAGTTCCACCCCTAAGCCGGGCTCCTGAGAAACCTCTACGGAGCCTTCCTCAAATTTAAAGCGACCTGCTGTGATCACCTCATCCGACTGCCAGGGATAGTGGGTATCCAGCGCATACGGCAGATGCGGCAGGGCGGCGCCCAGGTGTACCATCGCTGCCAGCGATATGCCCAGGTGGCTGTTGGAATGCATGGACAGGTCTCTGCCAAAAGTTTCGCAGATTCGGGACAATTCCATAGAAGCCCGCAACCCGCCCCAGAAATGATGGTCGCTCAAAATGATGTCCTCTGCACCCAGGGTCACGCTGCGGGGAATATCTTCAAAAGAGGTGGTACACATATTGGTGGCAAAGGGGATGTTGAGTACCTTTCTGGCTTTAGCCATATTTTCCTGCCCCCTGACAGGGTCTTCCAGGTATTCTAAGAGTGGCTCCATTTTTCGTCCGTAGGCAATGCCTGTTTCCAGTGTCCATACCGCATTCGGGTCAAACCGCAAAGGCACCTCAGGCCCAAACGCTTCGCGTAAGGCTACGATAGCATCCAGTTCCTGCCGGGGTTCAAACACCCCTCCTTTGAGCTTGATAGATTGAAACCCGAAGGCTTTGCACATAGCTTTTGCCTGATGCACAATACCCGCCGGGTCCAGGGCGGCGGCCTGCCGGGCAGCCGCCCATCCCTTGGCCTCCGGGTCTGTGTTAAAGGCCAGTTTTCCGCCAGCACCTTCGTACTTGTAAAACAGGTACGCGGCAAAGGGTACCCGCTCTCTCATTTTCCCACCCAGCAAATCTACTACCGGACGCCCCGTTACCTTACCCATGATGTCCAGACAGGCCACTTCTATGGCGCTGAAAATATGCACCAGTTTCCGCTGATCCCAGGGGGCATCGCCTCTTGCCTGCGCATTTTCTTTTCCAAAATGATCTTCCAACGCCTGCCGGATGATATTTAACCGGAAAGGGTCTTTGCCCAAGATCAAATCTCTGGCTGCCTCCAGGTCGGCATTGATGCTGTTGTTGCCGGGAATTTCACTGATGCCCGAAATGTTATCTTCCGTCACCACTTCTACGATGGTGCGAAGGGCATAAGGGGCATGTAAACCGGCTGCATTCAATAAGGGAGGATCAGCTATGGCAATAGGGGTAATATTGATTTGCTTGATTTCAGGACCTCTCTTATTTAAAAATTCATCACTTACCATATTATTGATGCATTGATAGTTAAAGTTATTTAATTGCTGGCTGCATTACTGCCGGAGGTTACCAGTTCAGCAGGCGACGGAGGTTCCCGCCCTTCACCCTGGCAATGTCCGCTTCAGCGTAGCCCTTCATGTGAGCGTCCACGATGCCTGGCGTGTCACCGCCCCAGACCATCCGCTCCGGCCCGAATGCCTCAATCACGCGGCGCGTGAAAGGCCGGGCGCTCTCATAGCGTGGTACGTCCTCTGCAAAGTGGCCAAGGCCCGATAGCTTCATGTAGACATGGGGGAATCGAGCGAGCTCCAGCACACTGGCGAACTCCACCGCTGTGCCCATGTGCGGCTCCGCGAGGTGGTCGATAAGTACCTTACAACCAGGAAAGGCTTTGATGGCCTCACCTGCCTGTACTGCATAGTTTGGCCCGATGTGCAGTTCCACGACAAGGCCGAGGTCTACCGCCTGCTTCCACAGGGCACGGACGCCGGAATCGGCGAAGCTGTCCAGATAGGTCTCCTTACCGCGGTGGGCGTGGAACCGGGTGGCGACGATGCGCGGCTCCCGTTTGACGAGCGCCGCCAGCTTTCGCGGCGCCTCTACGTCCCGTGGGTAGAACAGACTCGTTCCTTTCAGACGCTCCGGCTCACGCTTGAGGCAGTCCAGCACCAAGGCGTGATCGTCGCCGTAAGGCTCCGGCTGGACGATGACGGCGCGATCGATGCCCTCGTCGTCGAGACGTTGCAGGTAGGCAGCCAGCGGATCCGCCGGTTGCTTCGATACGTCCGGTTGGTAGGTGGCTTGCCGATGGAAGGGATACTGCTGCGTGTCCGGACTGAAAATGTGGGCGTTCCACTCAATCACCGGCTCGCTGGCGCTGATGTCACTTTTTATTGATGGGGTCATAGGTCCAGTCTCTGTTTGCCCACGTCCTAAAGCTGCTGTACTCATAGAAGCTATAGCGCTTGCAGTGATGACTTTAACAAAATTTCTTCGTTTCATTATGCTGCCGCTGATACTGCCTGCAGGAGGGCTTTGATATAGCCATAAGCGAAAGCAAATGCCTGTGAACTGCTGTTTTCATCCGGATGATGGGGCACATGATCAGGCATCACCATATAGGGATACTCTACATCTTTTAATGCTTTTATTACCTGCACGAAATCCATGTCCCCGTTGTCGGGATAAACTTCCTGGAAGTTGTTCCATCCGCCTTTGATGTTGCGCAAATGGATGTTGAAAATCTGCTTCCGTTCACCGACCCATTTAATGATGGGCAAAATTTCGGTTTTAGGATCTTTCAGCCCCTCAGCCGTAGAACCCAGGCAGAGATTGAAACCGTGCGATGGGCTGTCATAAAGCTGAGCAAAACGTTTAATCCCCTCGAAAACCTCAGGACTGTTCCATCTCGTGATGCCACGATAGCCGGCAGGTGCCGGTGGATCTGCAATATGGTTGCCTAATTGCACTTTATACTCTTCAGCGACAGGAAGTATTCTGTCGAGAAGATAGGTGATACGCTCATATATCTCGTCAATATCGGCACCGCCTCCGGTTATTTTTTCTTTATCCATCCCTTTCTTCACAGCTTCCTCATAATTCCAGGTATTATAAGAGGCATTGCCGCGTTTGGGATCCACCGTTCGTCCTGTGCGTAAAATAGGAAGTATGATGGTATTGTAATTCAATAAACGAACCCCTGTCCTTCCGGCCACTTCAATCATTTGTTGAATCATTTCAATTTCCCTGTCACGCTCCGGACTTTTACCAAGCATAATGTTTGGCGTTGCTACCTTGTCGATCCCGGCTGATGTTAAAGGCAAGTGATATGCATCAAGGCTGATGCCGTACTTCTCACAAGCTTCTTTCTTTGCCAGTGAGTCTTCCAGGTCCCAGCCCACCCCTTTAATCATTTTAGGTGAGCCGCCGTCTATGTTAAATACACCATGACGTGCCTTAAATTCCAGGTTTTCCTTTGAAGTCCCGCCTGATTGACAACCAACTTTCATCAGCACCTTTTTCGGTGCGGGGCTGTTTCCAGTCTCTGTTTGTCTGCGTCCTAAAGTGGTGGCGCCCACAGAACCCCCTAAGGCTGCAGCACCTACAGAACCTGCCGTAATGAGTTTGATAATTTCTCTTCGTTTCATTTTGTTACTCCTTTTTACTTTTTAGTTAATGATTCCAACAACAAAGCGATGGCGCTATGGTCTAATTCGCCCTTCCCCTGCGCCAGTAGGGCATCCATGTGCGCCGCCACCTGGGCGGAGCCATACAGAGGTACAGAAAACTCTTTGCCTGCCTGGAGGGCGATGTCCATGTCTTTCCTATGTAATTTTATTTTGAAGCCGGGCTGAAAATTCTGCTCGATAATACGTTCGCCATGCAAATCCAGGATACGGCTTTGGGCAAAACCTCCCAACAGCGCTTCCCGCATTTTTTTCAGGTCTAAGCCCGCTTTTTTAGCCAGCGTAAAGGCTTCTGCCACCGCCTGTATGGTCATGCCGACGATGATCTGGTTGCAGGCTTTGGTGATTTGTCCGGCGCCGGCTTCGCCAATACGTACGATGTTTTTGCCCATCACCTCAAACAGTGGCCGGGCTCTTTGAAAAGCTTTTTCGCTGCCACCCACCATGAAGGATACCGAACCGGACTCCGCCCCTACCTGCCCGCCGGACACCGGGGCATCCAAGGCTTCTACCCCTTTTTCCTGCATTTTCTCGTATACTTTCTTGGCCGTGGATGGAGCGATGGTAGACATATCGATGAAAAGTGAGCCTTCTTTGATGCCTTCTATGACGCCACCTTCTCCCAGCACCACCGCTTCCACCTCAGGCGAGTCGGGTAGCATGGTGATGATGATATCGCACTGTTCTGCGATGGCTTTGTTGCCAGCAAGCGATTCGGCCCCCGCTTCAACCAGTTCACCAGCAGCTTTGTTTTGATCGGATACCACCAGGGAGTATCCGGCTTTTATGAGGTTCAATGCCATGGGTTTACCCATAATGCCTAATCCTATAAATCCTATTTTTTCCATCTTCTATTGTTTTTAATGATCAATGATTTACTATTTATACCAAAGGAAATAATTTGGCGGCTATCATAATGACGATAAGCCCTGCAATTCCCATGATCGTGAGTGTAGGAGAAAATGTTTTCAGAGCTTCCTGTTCGGTCAGGTTGCTCATCTTGCATACGATCCAGAAACCGCTGTCATTCATCCAGGGAATGAGTTTTGAGCCGCAGGCAATAGACAGTCCTATATAAAGTGGATGATATTCCAGGTTTGCCGTACCGGTAGCCATGCCGGCCAGAATGCCTGATGCCGTGATCATGGCTACGGTAGCAGAGCCCTGCGCTGTGCGGACAACGGCAGTCACCAGGAATGCCAGCGGGATCAAAGCCATCTGAAAGCCTTCGGTCAGGGCTGCTATGCGCGCACTGATACCGGTTTGCTGAAGCATCCCTCCGAAAGCACCACCGGCGGCAGTAATTAAAATGATCACGCCTGCGCTCATCAGCGCCGCCTGCACAGAGGCAACCATCTCTTTTTTGTTTCCTTTTTTCTGTATGACCAGCATGATCAACGCCACGAAGCCACCACTCATCAAGGCGATGTTTTTTTCACCCAAAAACTGAATGACGCCGGTCAGCCCGCTGAGGAAAAAGGATGAGGTTGGGTCTGCTTCTAACGTATCCAGCACAGCATCGGTACTGATAAAGACCAGGGGAATCAAGACAGGAAGCAGCGAAAGCCACAAAGAAGGAAGTTGCCGGTCACCCTGCGAGGCGATGGATTTGATATCTTCGAGCGGTGCATCCATAGAATCTCTCAAAGGGATGGGCCATCTCCGGTTCGCCCAGACGGCATAGGCATATCCTGCGGCAATAGTCACCAAGCCTACCAGACAACCTCCTACCATCATCATACCGATAGGGATGTTCATTTCACTGGCCAGAAACAAAGGCCCTGGCGTGGGTGGCACCAGGGAGTTGGCCATAGCGGCTCCTGCGGCAACGGCAAGCACCAGTAGCAGGTAATTTTTACCAATACGGATCGCCATCGCTTTGGCAAGGGGTATCATCAGGTAAAAAACTGTATCGAAAAAGACGGGAATCCCTAAGAAAAAGCTGCTGCCTAAAAAAGTAAGGGGCGCTTTGGAGACGCCCGTTACTTTCAAGGTAGAACGTACAATTCTTTCGGCTCCGCCGCTTTCCAGCATACATTTTCCAATGATAGAGGCCATGGCAATGACGATCCCTATCTGCCCGACGGTGGAGCCAAACCTAAGGGCTATTCTGCTCCCGACGTTGCTTCCAGCCATCTGACGGGCGGCTTCAGGCGTAGCTCCCGTACTCAGGGCATATTGCTCAATGGCAGCCGCAGGCGTCATCAGACCTACCACCAGCGCGCCCAGCAAGAGTGCCAGAAAAGGGTGTAAACGCAGCCCGATGATACCGCCTACTACGATCAGTATGCCAAACAATAATATCACAAGGGGATCTGTCATCAAAAAGAAATGTTTACGAAGTTTTATTATGATGTGCTGTGCTGAGACTATGGAGCTTGTCGACCATGCTGCGTGCTCCGTTGGCCACAAAAGTAGCATCGGCACCGCAAGCGATCAGGCGGATACCCATCGCATGATAGGTGTTGAAATCATCCGGGTCAAACAAAAGGATGCCGGTGGCTTTACCCGCTTTTTGGGCAGCATGTACGGTCTCTTTCAACGCCTCTTTAAACTGCGAATGGCCAAAGTCACCGAAATGCCCTAAGGCCATGGAAAGATCGGCCGGGCCGATAAACAGCACATCTATCCCCTCCAGGGCAGCGATGGCATCCAGATGATCGAGTACCTCCAGCGTCTCTATCTGCACCACACCGAGGATATTGTCTTTCGCGTTTTGGTGATACGTGTCAAAGTCTTTTCCAAAGCCGGTAGCCCGCACCATCTTAGCTACGCCCCTGTTGCCTTCCGGCGGATAGCGCAGCCCGCTGACCACTTCCTTGGCCTCCGTGACGTTGTTGATGCGCGGACACATGATGCCTTCCGCCCCCATATCCAGTACACGATGAATCCTTTGCCGCTCCGAACTTTCTACCCTGACAACAGGAGCCGCCCCGGTATGTTCCAGTGCCTGAAGCTGGTAAAGCACGTCCCGCTCCCCGCCTGCCCCATGCTCCAGGTCTATCAGCACCCAGTCGAATCCGGCCAGTCCTACGATCTCTGCCGTCAGCGAACTGCCCAGATTCAGCCAGCATCCGTGCAGCGTCTCTCCCTGCTGAAGCCTTTGTTTGAGTTTTTTCATAGATAGTGATTTTGGTTTAATGTTGAAAGCTAGAAGACGGAAGAAACAGCTTCGGTCTTCCGTCTTCTGTCTCCCGTCTTCCCACTCCTACCCCACATCCCACCATACCCGGGTATCCAACACATCAGGGCCTTGGCGGCTGGTAGCCTGGTCTACGTGTTCTTTGTTGACAGTAAGCTCTGAATCCGGGTAGGTCAACCTGCGGATAAAGTCTTCCGTTTTCAGATCGCTGCCCGGATAAGGATTGGGCGCTACCACCGGATAGCCGGAGCGGCGGAAGTTAGCCCAGGCTTCCGGGCCGTTCAGAAAAGAAGCCACCCAGTATTGTGTATTGATTTGTTCCAAGGCAGTAGCGGCCTCCAAGGGATGCGCCTGGATATAGGCATCAATCTCACTTTGCGCAATATCGGTATCGCCGGGCCAGCTTGCAAGTTGTTGCATGTGGGCTGCTATGCCGCTGGCAAATAAGGCCGCAGCGTCTCCGGGCGCCCAGCCTCTGAATACGGCTTCTGCCAGCAATAGCTGCGTTTGCGCATAGGTGACCAGAAAGCTGGGTGCTTCAGGATTGCCCAGTCTGGTTCTGTCAAGCTGGCTATAAGCGAATAAACTGGCCAGACCGGCAGCTTCCGCTACCGGGGGGATCGTCGTATTGTCATACCCCTGGGGCATCCCAACCTGAGCGTCAAAAGAACGGTCTGCATTGGCCTCGGTTTGCTCTCCTCCACTTTTGGCGCCTACATACCGGACGGCGATGACCGTTAACCTCGGATCGTTGTTCGCTTTGAGATAACTGACAAACTCTTCATCTAAGTAGTAGAAAGGCGCCTGGCCTCCGTTTAAATTGGTTCCTACCGCATTCCTGAAATTGGCATTATGCCGGACGACGGCATTATCATTATTGGATTGCATCAAACCTCCGGCTACCGCCTTAGCTGCGTATTGCTGTGCCAATCCCGGGTTCACCTTGGTAAGGCGCATAGCAGCGCGCAACATAAGGGAATTTCCCAGACGTTTCCAGCGGGTCACATCTCCTTTGTACAGTACATCCTGGGAAGCAATAGGTTGGGAAGCGTCTAAAGCAGCAACGGCTGTTTCCAGTTCGTTCAATATATCGTTGTAAATGGCTTCCTGAGGGTCATAGGCAGGCAGCACCGTTCCCTCCAGAAAAGCAAGTCCTGCTTCTGTATACGGAATGTCGCCATAGGTATCGGTAAGCACCATAAAGGCGTATGCCCGCCATATCCTGGCCATGTTATACAAGTTGATGCGCTCGGGATCGTCCTTTGTTCGCTCCACCACATCTACTACATTCTTAATGATATTTCTGAAATACCGCTGCCAGTTGCTCTGGGTAGCAGAACGGTTGTCCTGGTTGAGATTGCCGCCGGTTCCTACGCCTGTAAAAGGGGTGATCATTTGCCTTACGATGGTGGTTTCATAGGTAAGGTTGCCATACTCCAGAGAACTTTCAATGATGGCATAGTTCAACTGAAAGGTAGGGTCTACGGACGTCAGGCGGACCGGATTCGTATTCATTTCATCAAATCCATCGTCGCAGGCAGTGAAGAAGGCCAGGGCCAGGAGCCAGCTAAAGAGATATTTACTGATATTTTTCATTTTTCTTTGTCTTAATGTTAAGAGAATGTTAAATACTTTGACTGCATTAAAATTTAACATTCAGGTTAAATCCTATGCTGCGGGTCACCGGCAGGCCGGTGGCTTCCAGGCCGATCAGGTTGTCGGAGATCAGCCCGTTTTGGTCGGGATGGATATGAGGTACCCATTTCTTGATCACGGCTACGTTGTTAGCTACTATGTTCAGCCGCAGGGCCTGAATAAACTTTACCGAAGAAAGTAAGCTGGTAAAATCATAGCCCAGGGTCACTTGCCGCAACTGCCACGAACCGGCATTGAATACCGACTGTTCGGACATTCTGCCGGAACGTATCGTTTCATAAAAAGGCTGAATCTCTGCCTGGGCCGTATTAGGTGCGTAGACGGTTTCTATGACTTCTCCGGCGTCGTTGGTGATCTCATCCACGATCATCACCCCATCGCCCACGACATACCCCTGATCTCTTCCTACCAGCGTGGCTTTGTCCAGGCCGTGGCGATAGGCATTGGTGTGGGTGCCGGAGATCATGTTATGCCCCAGTTTGAAATCTATCAGGAAAGACAGGCTGGCTTTTTTATAGCGAAAGCTGTTGGTAAAACCACCGACCCACCTGGGGATGGCGCTGCCAAAATTCAACTGTTCACTGGAACGCAAGGGACGACCGCTCACCGCATCAAATATCTGCCGACCCTGATCATCCCGTAGCCAGCCCCAGCCGTAGAGCTGCGCCATGGGCTTGCCTACCTCTTGCCGGAGTTCTCCATGAAATTCAGCGTTGCCTACGGTGATAAAAGTACCTTCCACATCGTCGCCTAAGCTAAGCACCTCTGAGGTATTGTAAGAAGCATTGGCACTGGTATACCACTCAAAATTGCTGTTCCTGACGGGATAAAGAGACGCGAGCATTTCCACGCCTCTGTTTCTACTTTCCCCCACATTGATCAACTGGTCGGTATAACCGGAACCATCGGATATTTGTGCCTGTAGTATCTGGTCAGAAGATAACTTGTCATACAGAGATACTTCAAATCTAAGATTATCAAATAACTGCATCTCCAAGCCGACTTCCTTTTCGGTAACTCGCATGGGGCGCAGATTAGTATTGGGCACCACCGACCCGCTGATGTTGGCTACCGGCTGGGGTGTGCCATCTTCATTGGGGAACTGTTGGGTGTTGATACTATAGAAAAGGTTATCAGCATAAGGCTGCACATCCGTATCACTGCCTACTTCGGCATAGGCTGCCCGTATTTTTCCAAAAGATAACCAGTCGGGCAGATTGGTAAATGCCTGTGAAAACACAAAACTGCCGGTCACCGAAGGATAGAGAATACTCCTGTTTTCGGGCGACAAAGTAGAAAACCAGTCATTTCTAACCGTCGCATTCAGATAGGCAAATCCTTTATAAGAAACCTCGGAGGAAGCATACAAAGAGTTTACCTGTCTTTCGGATATGGTATACTGAGGACTTACCTGGCTGGCATTTTCTATGGTGTATTTGTCGCGGGTATAGAACAATTCTGCTAAGGTACTATTTCTGTCGGAGCGCCTGTACATCCGGTTGCCTCCCAGGTTGATATTGATCCCAACATCGCCAAAGGTACGGTTAGCGCCCAGCAGGAAGTCTGCATTGATTTCCCGGAAGCTGAGCAGGTCCCGCACATACTGCCCGTTGACCAAGCCCGGCGGCGGCGAAGACTGTCTTCTGGAACCTGTAGGAAGGTTGTATTCCTGGTCGCGTGAAAAATAATCCTGACCTACTCTTCCCTGCAAATACAGCCAATCAGTAAAGTTATAGCGGGCTGTAAGGTTACCGTAAATGCGGTCTCTGATATTATTCTCAAAGCGTGAGAGAGCAAAATAGGGATTGGTACGGTTGGTAAACCGGGAGTAAGAAAACTCGTCCCCGTTTTCGTCAAAGGCGTATTCTTCCAACAGGTCCAAAGGCATGGAAGTAGCCAGCGTATAAATGACCACCGGGCTATAGTCCTGTTCGGCGATATTGGGCGGGTTCTTACGATTTTCGTTAGAATAATTCATGTTTCCTGACACCGTTAACTTGTCCTTCAAATTCTGCGTGAAGCCCAGGTTTACCGTTTTCCGGTTGTAATGAGAACCGGGCAGGATGGCTTTGCTGTCCATGTTAGAAAGCGAAAGACTAAATCCACCAAATTCCCCCCCGGACGAAATAGTGACGGTATTAGAGAAGGTAGAGCCGTTCCGGTAATAATCTCTCACTTTGTTGGGTTGCGGCACATAGGGCACTACGATAGAATCAAACAATACCTGCGTCATGCCGGGCTGAAATTTCTCTCCAAAACTCCATACCCCCGAAACCGGACGCGGAGAGGTAGGACGCTCTCCGCCTTCGCCCTGTCCATATTCATATTGGTAGTCGGTAAAATCCAGGGGGGTATCGTTGGTATAGTTGGTGTTATATTCTACCTGAATACCCCTGCCCGCGGCCCGGTTGCGGGTCGTGATCATGATCACGCCGTCTTTGGCGCGTGACCCATACAGGGCAGAGGCTGCGGCTCCCTTCAATATGTTCATAGAGGTAATATCATCGGGGTTGATACTGCTCAGTCCATCCCCACTGTCCGACGTGCGGTTGGCGCCCCGTTCGGAAACTCCACCTCCCGCGCCAAAGCTGGTATTGTCAATAGGTACGCCATTGACGACGATGAGCGGGGAGTTGTCTCCCCCAAAGGATGATATGCCCCGGATACGGATTTTGCTGCTGCCTTGCGGCCCTGACCCTAAGCCGGTAATATTCACCCCGGGCACTTTGCCTTGCAGTGCATTGGCAAAGTTAGGCGTACGGTTGACGGTGATCTGTTCGGGTTCTACCGTAGAAGTGGCATACCCCAGGCTTTTCGCTTCTTTTTTGATCCCCAGGGCGGTGACGACCACCTCTGAGAGGGCTTGTATATCGGGTGCCAGCGTCAGGTCTATGACCGAACGCCCGTTGATCTCCACCTCTTCTGTCGTGTAGCCTACAGAAGAAAAAACCAGGGTAGTGACCTCATCACTGACAGTCATTCTATAGTTACCGTCAATGTCGGTGACAGTACCAATGGTCGTTTCTTTAGCCAAAACGCTTACACCGGGCAAAGGCTCATTGTTTTCCATATCGGTGACCTGTCCGGTTATTGTTTTTTCCAGCATATCCCGATGCAAGCTGGCGTAGAGCGTTGACCTGATCGAGGGCAGATGGCTTTCCGGCAGGTGGTTTCCGGTTCGTTTTTGCTCAAGCCTGGGCGGTATTTCCGTACCTTTATCCTTTGTTACAATGATGTAGAAGTTGTCATTGATTTTTTGGTAGTCCAAGGCAAGAGGTTTCAAAAGCTGCCGAAGGGATGTTTCCAATGCCTTGCTTTGCCCTATGTTTGCATCCACAAATTTATCCTCGATGACCCTGTCATTGTAGCCAAAGTTGATGGTATGTTTTTCTTCCAATTGCTTCAACACCGTTTTCAGGGCAAGCTGTCGGGGTTGTTGACCTGATGCAGGTGTGGCATAGTCCTTAGGCATCGCGTTTACGGCTACCGCCTGCTGCGCCCATACTTCCGGGAAAGTAAAAGCCAGCAACAGGAATGCGAATAGCATTTTTTGATGAGTAAGTAATAGCTGTTTCATAGTTATATATTTAAGTTGTATGTTATTCTAACTGTAAGATACCGGGTTGGCTACTTGCCGATCCATATCTCATCTCCCTGGGTAGAAATCTCTACCTGGTAGCTCAAAGCCAGGGCTTTTAACAGCACGGCTAACCTCACATCCGGAATAGTCGCCGAAAAGGTGACCGAAGCCAGCGCAGGGTCAGAGAGCACGACTTTTTTATCATACGTATCTTCTATCCACTGCACAATATCAGACAAAGGGGTTTGGTCAAAAACCACCCTGTTTTCTATCCAGGAAGTATACAGGCGCGTATCCACTGTTTTTTTTACGACCGACGAAAAGTCGTCTTCTACTTCCACAAACTCACCCGGCTGTACATAGACGACTTTTTGGTTGTGAGATAGTAGCTTCACCTTGCCTGTGTATAGTACAAGCTGGGTTTTTTGCGGGCCTTCGGTCAGGTTAAAAGAGGTTCCCAGGACTTGTACATCGGCATGGTCGGTATGGATGACAAACTTAGCATAAGCTGTATCACCGGAAGGCTTCCATTTTTTCACGTTAAAGAAAGCTTCACCATCCAGCCATACTTCCCTGGTATGCTCGCCCGTCAGACGGTAGGTGACAGCAGCATGAGCATTGAGCGTTACCTGCGAACTGTCGGGCAAGAGGTAGACCGCCGAAGTATCACCGGCCTGATAGTAGACCTCATCCTCGCGCTGTGCCAGCCAAATGATAGTACCTATGCTCAGCATCAGCAGCCCTGACCAGATAGCGGCAGCCCGGTAATAGTTTTTTTGTTTTTTCTTTCCTATCGTTTGAGGATAGATCTGCTGCCACGTCTCAGTAAATTCCTGATTGAGTAAGAGGTCTTCATCCATTTCAACGAGCCGCATAATCTCTATGGCTTCCTCTACCTGCTTTTTGCGGTCTGGATGCCCTTGTAGCCACTTTGTCCAAAATTGATGGGCAGTTTTATCCTTGCGCAATACCCATTGCTGAAAAAAAGGATCTTGTGCAAAGTCTGAAGCTGCATAGCGTTCATACTTCATGGTGCTGACTATTTATGAGATAAAGCGATTTATCCGGAAAACCTCATCAAAATTTTTAAACTTTTTTTTCTAACCACATCTAACCACCGCAGCGGCGGCCGCAAAGAACACAAGGCTTTACACAAAGGTCGCCCAGACGGGGGCACAAAGGTTTAGGCTGCTATCTTAGTGCTCTTTGTGCCAACCTTAGTGGCCCTTGTGGTTAAGCTTGATAAGCTATTGGTATGGCTATGGCTACCAGTACAACGCTAAAATTATAAGGACAATAGAAATTCTGTTGACTGACTTTCGGAAACAGGACAGGGCTTTGGAAATCAAATTGTATACGGCTTCTACTTGAATAGACATTTGCCGGGCAATCTCCTCATTGCTCAGGTGTTGATAATACTTCAACCGGATCGCTTCTCTCTGGCGTTTACTTAACTTTTGCATAGCCCATACGATGCGTTCCCCTTGCTCGGCTGCTATTTCTTCGGCAATCAGGACTACTTCTGCGTCAGGCTCACTGCTGTGTAAGAGCGGATAAGAATCATCAGCACCAGAATGATGGGCTTTGGCAAGCACTTTTACGATTCTTCTTTTCAGCGAAGCCCACAAATAAAAAGTGATAGAGTCTGTATCTGCCAGGTGCATCCGTCGGTTCCACAGGTCAATAAATAAATCCTGTATGCAATCTTTCACCGTTTCAGGGTCCGCGCAGATTTTTGATCCATAGCCATACAACACCCGGAAATATTTTTGATAAATGACAATATACGCGGACTCATCGCCGGATTTGAACGCACGCCAGAGTTGGGCTTCCGCATCCTGCGTTTTGCTGACTTTCCAGTTATTCGGGAGGGATTGTTTCGCTACGTCCACAGGCATAAGGCAGGGGTCTAAATGAATAACATTCCAACATATTAAAAATTTAACAAAAACAAAAACCCCGGCAGGTGTACCGGGGTATTTTTTAACGCATTGACTTGAAGTATCTTATGAAAAGTAGTTGCCTGATTAACTGGCGAAAATCCAGCTGGGGTCTTTGAAAGATTTAAACTCCAGGGCATTGCCGCTGGGATCGGAAAAAAACATGGTCGCCTGCTCGCCCACTTCTCCTTGAAACCGCACGTGTGGCTGAATAATAAAAATGATACCTTCCTGCTGTAGCTTGTCTGCCAGCGCCTCCCACTGCTCCCAGGGCAGGATCGCTCCGAAGTGGCGTACGGGCACCTGGTCGCCGTCTACCTCGTTGGACTGCGCCCGCCGCGTTTCTTCCGGTTTGAGATGCGCCGTGATCTGGTGACCAAAGAAGTTGAAGTCGATCCATCGCTCAGAAGTTCTGCCTACGCTACAGCCTAACAAACCTTCGTAGAATTCGCGTGTTTCTATCAGACTGGACACAGGGAAAGCTAAATGAAAAGGAGTATCTTGCATAGTACAAATAGTTAGATAGTTAGAAGACGGAAGACCGAAGACGGAAGAAAAACTTCCAACTTCCGTCTTCCAGCTTTATTAACCACCTAAACCCAGCTCTTGTTTTGAATTACCAAACCATTCACCAAGCCACCGGCAACATTGACCTGTATCTGCTCGACCAGATCCTGAAAGGACGCTTTGAGCCGCCGATGCGTATCCTGGATGCCGGCTGCGGCGAGGGACGTAACCTGGTCTACTTTATCCGCAACGGCTTTGAAGTCTGGGGCGTAGACCAGGACGCAACCGCGCTTCGTATGCTGCGCCTAATAGGTAAATCCCTTCATCCTGCCTTTGAGCCTGACCGGATCATAGAAGGCGACCTGGGCAAACTGCTCTTTGCGCCTGAGAGCTTCGATGCGATTATTTCCAGCGCGGTGCTGCATTTCGCCCAAGATACGGGTGCTTTCTGGCAGATGCTGGACGAACTGCTGCGCGTACTTCGTCCGGGCGGTGTTCTGTTTATCCGCATGACTGCGCTCATGGGCATGGAGACCCTGGCAAAACCTTTGGATAACGGCCGGTATCACCTGCCCGACGATTCTGACCGCTTTCTGCTGACGGAATCTTTGCTTGAAATAATGATGCAACGCTACCCGCTCGAGTGGATAGAGCCGTTCAAGACGGTGCTGGTAGCCGGTCAGCGCAGCATGAGTACGCTGGTGCTGAGAAAAAAGTAGAATTTCTACCCTTTACTACTCCAGCCAGTTTGCGCAAAAGCACGGGTGCTGCATTTTATCTCTATACCTGTTCTTTTGATTTCTGAAATGAGCCGTAGCTTTGGTGTGCGCTTGGCTTGGCTATGAATTCTTATGCATTGTTGTGAGGCGTGTTAATAGTTTTTACATTTATTTGCCTTCCAACAGCTCGTAATACTTTGAGGATGGTGTCAAATTGGGGCTTTGAACCTTCTGATAAGGCCTTGTATAAACTTGGTCTACTCAAACCCGTTTCTTGCGCGATTTTTGACATTCCTTGAGATCTTGCCACATGACCTAATGCCGCAATAATATCCCTTGAATCACCTTCTTCCAATACCAAATTCAGATATTCCGTGATCATTTCATCATCATCCAAATATGCTGCGATGTCAAATTTTGTTATTCTTTTTGCCCCCATTTTATTTCAGTTCATCTTTATAATTCTCCCAAAGCTGCTTCGCTTTTCTTCAATTCGCTGAACTCTAAACAGAATTTTTGCTTTTGCCCTCTTATCCTTTAATTTACGGAACCACTTATCAAATTCGTCTGTCTTCTCTATGGAATACATACGCAAATGTATTCATTTGGATACAAAATTACAATGAAAAAGCCATGCTCATTTTAATCTGCCATTCTTTCTCTGTCAATTTTTATGTACTTTCACGCGCCTCAGGTATCTGGTTCGGCATCTTCAACATGATGTTAAAATCAGTATTTAAACACTTATTCAATCATTCAGTTTTTCAGTTCTTCAATCCTTCAGTATGATAGACGAATCCATTGCCGGTATGCGGAAAGAATATACCCGCCGTTCCCTGGACGTTAGCGATGTGCAGCCTGAGCCTGTAGCGCAATTTCAGCAGTGGTTTGAGCAGGCGGTAAGCGCTGCGCTGCCGGAGCCTAACGCGATGACATTGGCGACCGTTTCGGCGGAAGGAAAACCTGCGGCCCGGGTAGTGCTGCTCAAAGGGATAGAAAATAACGCTTTCCTGTTTTATACCAACTACGAAAGCCGCAAAGGACAAGACATCGCCCGGCATCCGTATGTGGCGCTGACCTTTTTCTGGGCGGAGCTCGAGCGACAGGTACGTATAGAAGGCGTTGCCCAAAAAGTTAGCGAAGCCCAATCTGCCGACTATTTTCATAGCCGTCCGCGCGCCAGCCAGATCGGCGCCTGGGTATCGCCCCAAAGCCAGCCGGTTGCAGACCGCCAGGCGCTGGATGCCCGCCAGCAGGCTTTCACAGAGAAATTTGCCGGACAGGAAGTTCCTAAGCCAGCCCACTGGGGCGGCTACGCCGTCGTGCCCCACCGTGTAGAATTCTGGCAGGGACGCCCCAGCCGCCTGCACGACCGCGTACTTTATACCCGCCAAAAAGAAGATCGCTGGCAAATCAGCCGCTTAGCACCCTGACTTGAGAGCTTTAATGATGATTTTTTCTAATGCTACTCTGTCCTATTACCCATTTTTACTTGTACATTGAGTGTTGATTATTGAATACTGAGTGTTTAAAAAACATCCGTCCCTGACACCTCTAATCTTAAAATAAAGCCTTATGACCCTCGAACAACCGTCTACACAAGCCATCCAGGAAGCCGACCAGGCTTATTATCTGCCCGTCTTCAACCGCTACCCTATCACCATCACCCACGGCAAAGGCGCTAAGGTGTGGGATACCAACCGGAATGTCTACATCGATGTGCTGGCAGGCATTGCTGTCAACAGCGTAGGACACTGCCATCCTAAAGTGGTGAAAGCCATCAAGCGGCAAGCCGAAAAGCTCATGCACATCTCCAACCTAATGACGAGCGAACCTCAGGTGCGGCTGGCACAGAAGCTGGCGGAACTTGCTCAGTTAGAACGGGTATTCTTTGGCAATTCGGGCGCGGAAGCGGTAGAAACGGCCTTTAAAATTGCCCGGAAATACGCACACCAGCATGGCAGGGGCGGCAATATCATCTCTATGGAGGGTTGTTTTCACGGACGTACGCTGGCTACCACGGCTGCCGGAAAGCCCAAATACCAAAAGGGTTTTGAGCCTATCCCGGAAGGTTTCGGGCAGGTACCTTTCAACGATATAGAGGCGGTGCGTACCGCCGTAGACCAGCAGACAGCAGCCATCATCGTAGAGCCGCTGCAATGGGAAGAAGGTATTCGGCCGGCACACCGTGAGTTTCTACAGGCGTTGCGGCAACTCTGCGATGAACAAAATATCGTACTGATCTTTGATGAAATCCAGTGCGGCATCGCCCGTACCGGAAAGATGTTCGCCTGGCAGAAGTTTGGCGTCAAACCCGATATGATGACCCTGGCCAAAGCCCTGGGCGGCGGTGTGCCGATCAGTGCCACGCTGGTGAGGCAAAGCGTAGCGGAGGCTTTAAGCCTGGGAGATCATGGGACGACTTTCGGGGGAAACCCCCTGGCTTGTGCAGCCGCCCTGGCCACGCTGGAGGTGATAGAAGAAGAGCAACTGGCAGAGAAGGCTACAAGCACCGGTGCCCAGGCGATGGACCATATCAGCCGCCGGGCTGCCGAAGAACCGGCTGTGACGGGAACCAACGGCATGGGATTGATGCTTGGCATAGCGTTGAACCAACCGGCGCGGCCGGTAGTAGAGCGTATGCTAACAAAAGGCGTCATCGCCAGCGTAGTAGGTGGTAATACCATACGGTTGGTGCCGCCGCTTAATATTTCGTGGAAGGAATTGAAACAGGCGCTGGATGCGGTGTTTATGTGCCTGCAGGAAATGAGACAGAAATAACTAAAAGTAAAAAGGCTTCCCAAGAGAAGCCTTTCTGATTAAAAAATAAGGATCGTCAGGGTTTTCGTACGAAGCCTGCTACCAGTGAAATAACGAACAATACCACAAAGATAAAAAATAATATCTTGGCGATAGAAGCTGCACCTGCTGCGATTCCGCCGAAGCCGAACACGGCTGCGATCAGGGCAACTACCAGAAATATGATGGTCCATTTAAGCATAATTGAAAAAAGTTGGTTGTTGAACTATTTTGGAGAAAATATCCCGCCAAAAAAACAGATAGCAGGTTTGCAACCGTTAAAACAAGGTCAAACAACCCAAAAACAAGGAGTTTGTTGGTTTGAATGCGCTAATGAAACCGATAACAAATTGAAATGAGCGTAGAAAGAAATAAACGGTTGCCGAAAAAATTGTAGAGTATGTTACTCAAAAAAAAGTTGGTCAGAAATTTTCATCCCTGACCAGCTTTTGTGAGCAAGCCGTTACTTTTCAGTTGCCGCAGAGGTTTCGGCTTCTCCTGCCTGTTTGAAATGGGTTGCTTCTTTGATCGTTTTCTCTTTCCCGCTTTCAGGGTCAGCATACGTGCGCTCTCCTACTTCTACAGAGAGTTGCTTGCCTACCAGCTTCTGGGTGTCTATGGTTTTTCCCTCTTTCACTTCCATCCCGACAGCCCGGAGCAGGGAAGCCAGAATGGGCATACTGGGCTCCGACTGATAAAATCGCTGGTTGACGAAGCCTTCGTCGTTCTCAAAACGGCAGGAGAAAAAAGGGACGCCTTTGTTCTCGCTGGTGCCTTCATTTACTTCCGTAATAGTGACCATATGCCTGCCATCTTCCAGAAAAGGTTTTTCATTGATCTTAATTTTCATGGTTATTTTATTTTGTTCTCAATAAATACAATATACTTATTATAAGAACACGGCAGCAGGCATAGAGTTTCGCCAAATACAAAAACAAATGCTTTTTTAT
>JBBSNI010000051.1:0-21971 GCA_038232695.1 Cytophagales bacterium | reverse complement strand
CATTGTAAGGGGCTGCCTGCTGTGGGGCAGTGAGCGTTTCCGCCTTGCCCTTGTCCAGTCGCAGGCGCATATCGGTGCCGTCGATGGTTTGGACATAGCCGGTCTGTCCGTATACGTCCATATCTTTGCGGCTGAAGGGCCAGTTCCAGGAAGCCTGTATGATACCCTGCATGGCAGGATAGGTCAGTATAATGGTCGCTTCATCTTCTACCTTGGGGTAGACGTCCGGTTTGATCTGTTGGGTCACTGCCGTCACGGAGGTGGGTCTTTGACCTTGCATGAGCCAGGTGATCAGGTTGGCGCCGTAGCAGCCAAAGTCCATCAGCGCGCCGCCCCCGTTCAGCTTGGGGTCGGTGAGCCATACGAGGAACTCCGGGCCGACACCAATTTCTCTCGGGCCGGCATGGCCGTCATGCACCACAACTTTTCGCAAATCACCGACGGCATGTTCGGTATGTACCTGCCGGTAGGCTTCGTGGTTGCTGTCGTACCAGGTCGTCTCGTAGTTGGTCAGCAGGTGGATAGAATGCTTGCGGGCGAGGCTTTGCATCTGCCGGGCATGATCCAGGCTGACGGCCAGGGGTTTTTCTACCATTACATGAACGCCCCGGGGAGCGCAGGCTTCTACGACTTTCAAGTGGTCATAGATGGTGGTAAAGGCAGCTACCGCTTCGGGTTTTGCCTCTTTGAGCATGGTTTCCAGGTCGTCGTAGACCAGCGACATACTGAAGCCGTAGCGGCTGGCAAACTGCTGCGCCAGTGCGTGGTTAGGTTCTACGATACCTACTATCGCTATATCGCCTTTGTCGGGGCGGTTCAGGATGCCGTGTACGTGCGAATGTACCAGCCCGGCAATGCCCAGCCGCAGCGGTGGCTTATTCTTATCCTGCGCCTGCCCTTCTAAGGCCAGCAGACTGGAAAGTAAGGTTAGAAAAAACGCTTGCCGGAGTATCTTTTTGAATAAAATTACCATCCTTTGCTTTGTTTAAGTGATTCAATATGCGCCAGGTGATGTTTGCCATGCCAGACGTACGTCGCCAGGGCAGTATCCAGGCGAATAGCGCGCTGTCCGTCGGGGTGTACGAAGCTTTTAGCCCAGTCTGCTTCCTGCATATGCCGGAGCAATATGACCCAGCGTTGGTGAATGGCTTCTAACAGATCCAGGGAGAGGGCGATGGGGGCATACTGTGTATCAGGTAGCTCCGCCCAGCGGTCTTCGTAGTAAGCTTTGATGGTCGGGTTGTCTTCCGTCAACGTCCATTTGTAGCGTACATAGCTGTTGATGTGGCTGTCGGGTACATGATGCACGACCTGCCGGAGCGTCCATCCTCCTTCCCGGTAGGGGGTATCCAATTGTTCTTCGTTGAGTGAAGCGACTGACCTTCTCAGGTCTTGCGGAAGCTTTTTTATCTCGGCGATATATTCCTCCCGCTGCGCCGGTGTTACTTCAGAGGGCGCAGAGAATTTGCCGATAGGGTAGCGTAAGGTTTCGTTGTCCATAGTCTGGTGGTTTTGTAATAAAGTAAAATTATTTAACCACAAAGGTCACAAAGGTTAGCACAAAGGGCACTATGATAACAAACTAAGTCTTTGTGCCCTCTGTGTATGCTTTGTGTTCTTTGTGGTTAATGAGTTGTTATATAGCTAACGTTTACATCCGGAAAGCCGGTAAAAGTTACGCAAATAAGTAGGATGATCATAAAAAAACCTGCCAGATCGCTGACAGGTTTGTTATTTTATCATAAAATACAAAGGCTTACAAAGATGCTTTCTCCTGCGGATGGGCTTCCAGGTAGTCTTTGACGATCTGTGGCGGCTCCTGTCCTTCGGCTACAAAGATCATGGAAGCGGCATTCATGCAATAGCGCAAGCCGGTAGGCTTAGGACCATCCTGGAAGACGTGTCCCAGATGCGACCCGCTGCGGCTATCCAGCACCTCTACTCTTTTCATGCCGTAAGCATTGTCTTCTTCTAATACGACCGCTTCTTTGCTGATGGGCTTGTAGAAGCTGGGCCAGCCGGTGCCGGAATCAAACTTGGTTTCGGAGGTAAACAGGGGCTGACCGGTAGCGGCAGAATAATAAATGCCTTTCTTCTTACTATTATTAAGCTCGCTGCTAAAAGCAGGCTCTGTACCTTTCTCCCGCAATATGTCATATTGCTCTGGGGTCAGGCGGTCTTTCCATTCATCTTTAGAAAGTTTTACTTCGTAATCGTGCTGATTGTCTTTGTTCATAATACCAATGTATTGTTGCGCAGCGCTCTGCTCTTGTGAACACGCTAAGGTGAAGATGCTCAGTGCTGCAATAAGTGTGTATTTCAATGGATTCGTTTTCATACGTTAACAACGATTTAAGAAACAAGATAGTTTACCTTATATACGAATACCCCGGCTTGCCGGTTTGCTCTGCGGGTGGTTTGATTTGTCGGCAGGAAGACAAGGGGGACAGATTTTTAGTCAACTGTATCGTTGTATAACCATAACTTACATGCACACCTGTTTTTGCAACACTTCACCTGCTTTTATTTTTGTGCTGTTTTGTGGTCGGGAAATGATTTTTTGACCATAAAAACGTGCTACTTTATAGCCGGGAACGTCTTTCCGTTTACAGAGGAGCAGTGATTTGCTCTTGGAAACGCTTTCCCGGCAGCAAAACAGCATTGATTTGCGCTGAAAAACGCCTTCCCAGACACAAAACAGCACTGATTTGTAAGTGGCATGTAAGTTCTGAGAACAAAGTATCGCTGCTTTGCTTCCGGGAAGAGCTTCCCGGCAACAAAGTAGCACTGATCTGGGGTTGGGAAGGTATTTCCCGGCACAAAGCAGCATGGCGGAAGCTTTGATTGGGCAGAGATTCCTTACCAGGTAAGGTTTTGGAGCGGGTGCGCTATGTTTTCTCTTTTATCTTCCCAATGATAGGCGAGCGTTCAAACACGGCATTTTCGTCAAAGAGCTTGCGGTAGGTAGCCAGGGTGCGCACCCGGACGCAGCCCAGGGCTTCCATCACCCGGATCATCTTGGGATTGAAGTCGCCCACCCAGGTGACGATATAGGTCTGGTAAGGATAATTTTTGGTGGTGTGTACTTTATCTCTCAGGGCTCTAAAGATAAGTCCCTCGATGCCGCGCATCTGGTAGGCCTGCTTTACGCCGAAAGCCACACCATAGGCGGTGCGCACCTGTCCGGTCGATTTGTAGTACAAAAACTTGAGCTTGCCCCACAGGTTCATGCTGTCGCCTACCTTTTTATAGATCTCGTTGATGTTGGGCAGGGCGATCATAAAGGCGATGGGCTCCTCCTGATGATATACAAAGTAGATCAGGTTTTCGTCTACAATGGGTTTGATCTGTTTGAGCAGCTCAGAGGCCTGCTTTTCGGTCATTGCCCGGAAGTTGTCGTGTGCCTGCCAGGCGTCGTTGTATATTTCCGTAAAATGCCTGGCGATTTCAGGCGCTTTGCGCTTCTCGTACGTCTTCACGGTATAGACCGCCTGCTGCTCTAACCGCTCGACCCTTCTCTCAAACAACTCCGGCATAGGATCATGAAAGCTGCGGTGAAAGATGAGTTGGCGGAAGTAAACCTGGAAACCATACTGCTCGAACAGCCTGACGTAATACGCCGGGTTATAGTTTTGCCCGTAATAGGGTGGCAGTTCAAAGTTCTCAATGATGAGTCCCCAGTACTTGTTGTTCTCCCCAAAGTTAATGGGTCCGTCCATTGCCTCCATGCCGCGTGCTGCCAGCCAGGTTTTACACTGGTCAAACAGCACATGGGCCGCCTGCTGGTCGTCGATACACTCGAAAAAGCCCATGCCGCCGGTAGGCTGGCTGTAGGTGTTGGCTTTGCGGGTGTTGATAAAGGCCGCTACCCGCCCGACAACCTCCCCGGAGGCACGACGCAAGATCCATCGGGCAATCTCCCCGTGCGTAAAGTAGGTATTTTTCTCCCGGTCAAATACGGCTTCTACCTCCTGCCGGATGTGGGGTATCCAATGGGGGTCGTTTTGGTAGATTTGGAAAGGCAGGCGGTGAAACGCTCGTATGCTTTCTGTGGTGCTGACAGGCTCCAGGGCAAACCCGGCAGCCGTAGCGGTAGGCTTAGGTGTTGACATATCCATTAGTTTTAAACCATTCGTAACATTCTTTAATAGCAATATCCAGCGAGGTCTGCGGCATGTTGAGTTCCTCTACGGCTTTCTGCGCCGTGAAGTAATGCCCGTCGCAGGCTACCCTGGCCATCTTATAACTGACGTTAGGCGTTTTGTGAAACACTTTTCCGTAGGCAGAACCCAGCAAACCAAACCCTTTGGTCAGCACAGGTGGGATAGGCAAGCGGGGCGGACGCACACCTACGATCTGCGCTACTTTGGTAAACATCTCCCGGTAGCTCAGGTTGACATGGCCCAGGATATAACACTCGCCTAACCTGCCCATCTCGATAGCGTTGACGATAGCCGTAGCCGCATCGCCTACGTAGACATAGTTCTTACCACCTAACGGATAGCCCGGCACCTTCCCTTCGCTGACGGCGAGCACCATCCTGCCCGAACTGGGCTTATGATCATGGGGACCGATCATGAAGGTAGGGTTGACAATGACGACCGGGAAGTTATTTTCCCTGAACGCTTGTAAGAGCATCTGCTGCGCCTGGTATTTGGTCTCCATATAACCGAGTCCGTATTGGGCAAACTGAGGAGGCGTTTGTTCGTTGCCGGGATGCTGTTTGGTGCCAAACCCCAGGGTGTTGGCAGAACTCACATAGATCATCCGCTGCACGCCGGCTTTCTGACAGGCCTGCATGATATGGCGCGTCCCTTCTACATTGGTAGCCACATAAGCCGGAGAGCGGTCGGGCCACAGCCCCGTATCGGCCGCCGCATGGATGACGACCTGGCAGCCCTGTACGGCTTCTTCCATTTTGGCAGGGTCGGTAATATCACCATAGAAGGGTTCAAACGGTGCGATGTCTTTATAATCGCTGACGTCTTCATGGTCGCGGAACAAACCCCGTACGGCATAGCCTCTGCGGAGTAGTTCCCGGGCAACGTTACTGCCCAGCAGCCCGCTGGTTCCGGTCAGGAATATTTTCATGTAGTGTAGTAATTGATACTAATAGGAGTTAGACGGGGTAAAACTAAGAAAAATGTGGTATTTCTGTATGTCCGGGCGGGCATATTCTATTTTTGTGGTATATGGGCGAACATAAAAAAACCCGCTGTGGCTTGTCAGCGGGTTTATATAAGTACCAGGAGCGGGACTTGAACCCGCACGACCTAACGGTCACAAGATTTTAAGTCTTGCGTGTCTACCGATTCCACCATCCCGGCTTATGAAACAAATAAAGCGACCACAGAGTCGCTTTACTGTTTGAGCGAAAGACGGGGTTCGAACCCGCGACCTCGACCTTGGCAAGGTCGCGCTCTACCAGCTGAGCTACTTTCGCGTTTTTAATTATAGGATTGCAAAGTTACACAAGCCGTTTAAAAATTCAATAGTTATTCAAATTTTTTTAAGCTTCCCATTAATGCCCAACTCCTGCTTATATTTTTTTACCTTTGCCTGCTGACAAACGCCTGCCTTATGATCCTTTCAGGAAAATCTATTGCTGCCCAAATGGGCAAAAAGCTGGTCATTGAACCGTTTCGGGAAGAACAACTCAACCCCAACAGCTACAACCTGCGCCTCCATCACGAACTGCTGGTGTACGACAATCCTACCCTGGATATGAAAAAAGAAAACAAGGCGCAAAAGGTTGTCATTCCCGAGGAAGGCATTCTGCTGAAAAAAGACACGCTGTATCTGGGCAGAACTTTGGAGTATACTGAAACCCACCACTATGTGCCTATGCTCGAGGGGCGTTCTTCTATCGGACGCCTGGGGCTGTTTGTCCATATCACGGCGGGCTTTGGCGATGTAGGGTTTGCCGGGTTCTGGACGCTGGAGATGTTTTGTGTACAGCCCATCCGTATCTATGCAGGCATTGAAATCTGCCAGATCTTCTACCATACCATCGAGGGAGATTTTGAGGTGTATAAAAGTTCAAAGTATCAGCACAACCAGGGCATACAGCCCAGCCTGCTTTTCAAAGATTTTGAGAAATAAAAACAATTGTGCCACCTAACCCTGTAAACTATGTCTGACGAAAATCTGTCCGGTCATATCCTTTTTGTAGATATCGAGACCGTTACGGTGGAAGCTTCTTATGAGGCGCTCAGCGAAAGATTCAAAAAATCCTGGGACCGCAAAGCGGAGTTTGTCCGGGGAAGCGCCGCCGCTACCCCTGCCGAACTGTACATGGAGCGGGGCAGCATCTATGCGGAGTTTGGGAAAGTCATCATCATCTCCGTAGGATTTTTCCACCTGCTGGACAATGAAGAAACCGAGCTTCGCATCAAATGCATCTCCGGCGACAATGAGCGGCAACTGCTGCTGAATTTTAAAGATACGCTGCTTAAATTCGACCAGAAACAGTTGCGGCTGTGTGCGCACAATGGGAAAGAATTTGACTTTCCTTATCTCTGCCGCCGTATGTTGGTCAATGATATTGAACTACCCCCAGCCTTACAGCTACGTGGTAAAAAATCGTGGGAAGTAAAGCACATAGATACCATGGAACTCTGGCGCTTCGGAGATCACAAAAGCTATACTTCGCTCGAGCTGCTGGCGGCTTTGTTTGATATAGAGGCCAGCAAGGAAGATGCTATTGACGGAAGCCAGATCAACCGGATCTATCACCAGGAGCATGACATTGGGAAAATAGCCCGTTACTGCAAACGCAATATTGCCATGCTGGCACAAGTGTATTTGAAAATGCAGTCGCTGCCGGTGATCAAGCCCGCTCATATCACGGTTGTTTGAATAGAGATTTTGCTGGTAAACTCCATAAAACAGTTCAGCCATGAGACAAATCCCATGGCTGATAAAAATATTTTCGGTAAGCTATTGCCAGAAAGCTATCACACCCGGAACCAGGCTGATACATACTGAAGTACGTAAGACAGTTTGTACGTCAGTTCGGTGATGTACGCACCGTCAAACTGGGAAAAAGGCACTTCCTGTTGTATCACAAAGACCAGTGCCCCGGCTACATAACCGATAAAAGCCAAAAAACTGATCTTTTTCAGGTACCAGAAGAAGTTGATCTTTTCCATCCCCATGACCGCTACGCCCGCCGCCGAGCCGATGATCAGGATGCTGCCGCCGGTACCGGCACAATACGCCAGAAACTCCCAGAAGGCATGGTCTGCCGGATATTCTAAATGATACATCCGCATCATGGCAGCGACCATCGGCACATTGTCTACCACAGAAGACAATAAGCCAACCAGCAGATTGATCAGATACAGATTACCTACATTTTCATTCAGATAGCCGGTCATCATGTTCAACTGCCCGGCAGATTGCAGTGCGCCAATGCCCAGCAGTATGCCCAGAAAGAACAGTACCGTTGAAGTATCTACCTTACGCAGTGCAGCCAGTACAGAGAATTTGCTTTTATGCTCTTCTTCTTTCCGGTGATGTATCAATTCGGTGACAATCCACAAAAACCCCAACCCTAACAAAATACCCATATAGGGCGGAAGGTGCGTCACTACCTTAAATACCGGCACAAAAACCAGGGTGAAAACACCCAATGTCAACACCAGTTTCCTTTCAAAAGGCGTAGAGGTCAGGGCAGTTTCGTTTTCGGGAACATCCTTCCGCTCTATTTTTCCTTTGGATGTCATAGACAGATATATTAATGGAAAAAGCAGGCAGGCCAGGCTGGGCAGAAACAGTTTTTGCATCACATTGCCGGTACTTACGTGCCCACCGATCCACAGCATGGTCGTGGTAACATCCCCTATCGGGGTGAAAGCACCTCCTGCATTGGCCGCAATGATGACCAGTCCGGCATACAGCATTCTTTCATTTTTATTAGGAACCAGTTTTCTAAGCAGAGAGACCAGTACAATGGTCGTTGTCAGGTTATCCAGAATGGCGGACAGTACAAACGCCAGCAAACCCAAAACCCATAGCAGCGTTCTGGAACTGTCCGTCCTGACTTTCTGTACGATCACATCGAAGCCATCGTGGGCGTCAATAATTTCTACGATGGTCATAGCACCCAGCAGAAAAAACAGGATACCGGCAATCTCGCTCAGGTGGTGGGTAAGTTGCTCAGTCACCAGTTCTACATCTGTAAAATGGGTAATGTATACGGTCCAGCACAATACACCTACCAGCAAAGCCGTAGCCGCTTTGTTGATATGCACGGTATGTTCAAGTGCAATTAATAAATATCCAACCAAAAATATGATAATCATCCAGATCATAACAATAATAGTTTTATATAACGCCGTAAAAGTACAAACGATCAGGATGATATCTAAAAATTAGAGAGGAAATAAAAACGCAATCTTAGGGGAAAAATGGCAGGGATTTCTGAAGTGTTTTCCAGGCAAACCTGTTGGTTTAAAGCACTTGAGCCAGCATTTGCACTGACAATAGATGCTTGCTCAGATGTTTTCCTTACGTTTGGAAAGTATTATGGTGCGAAGGTGCGCAAGTGTTCCGGTGCTGTTGCCAGATACCTTTGTCCCTTGAGCATTGAATATTGAGTGTTGATTGTTTAAAATATTCAACACTCAATACTCAATGTTCAAGTAAAAATATGTCAAAGTAATCAACTCCTGATACCAAGGCATCGTTTCATCTCACCCGAACACCCGAACACCCGAACACCCGAACACCCGAACACCCGAACACCCGAACACCCGAACACCCGAACACCCGAACACCCGAACACTTTAACACTTTAACACCGCAATGGCTAACATTTGCCTAATAAACAGCGTTGACTAATTGTATTCATCCTCTGTTGAACACCTGTAGTTTCACTTCCGGTAACAATCCAATCGTTTACCCACACCTGTTTGTGCATAGATTTATTATACATGGCTAAAAAAGAAAAAACAAAAACCCGTTCCCGCTCGAATAAAAAGGTTTCCACCCACAATGCTTTGGAAGAAAGTACCCTCAACCTGCTCAACGCTAACCTGACCAAAGCATACTCTCACAAACAAATCCTCAGAAAGCTGGAACTCTCCGACCGCGTTTCCAAAGCGGCGATGCCTGTGCTGCTCGAAAAACTCGAGGAGCAGGGTAAGGTGCGCAGCATTGCCCACGGCAAATACCAGAGTACTTCCGAACCCGAGTATTTGATTGGCAAAGTAGATTTCGTGAACCCGCGCTATGCTTTTATTATCTGCGAAGGTCTGGAAAAAGACTTTAAAGTAAGCGCCGACGACCTGATGAACGCCATGGACGGCGATCTGGTCAAAGTGCTGTCTTACGGCTCAGGTTACGGCGACCGCCGCCCGGAAGGCGAAGTGATAGAGATCGTAGAGCGAAAACGCAAAGATGTGGTAGGCCGCCTGGAAATGTCGGCACGGTACGCCTTCGTGGTGCCCGACAGCAAGAAAATACACCGCGATATCTTCATTCGCATCGACGACCTGCACGGCGCCACGCATGGCGACAAAGTAATTGTTAGCATCACCGAATGGCCTACCGATGATAAGAACCCCGTAGGAAAAGTGACCAGGGTGCTGGGTCCTGCCGGAGAAAACAATGCGGAAATCCACTCTATCATGGCCGAGTTTGACCTGCCCTTTGAGTTTCCGCAAGCCGTGCTGAACGAGACACGCAAGATCAAAGCCGGTATCACCAAAAAAGAGATCGCCCAACGCCGCGACTTCCGCCCCGTGACGACTTTTACCATTGACCCGGTAGACGCCAAAGACTTCGACGATGCGCTCTCTATCCGCAAGCTGGAAAATGGACTCTGGGAAATCGGTGTGCATATCGCCGACGTAACCTATTATCTCAAGCCCGGTACTGCCCTGGAAGAAGAAGCTTCTCAACGTGCCACATCGGTATACCTGGTAGACCGCGTAATCCCCATGCTGCCCGAAAAGTTGTCTAACGACCTGTGTTCGTTGCGTCCGCACGAAGAAAAGCTCACTTTTTCGGCGGTCTTTGAGATGGACGAGCAGGCACAAATCAAAAAGGAATGGTTTGGCAGAACGGTGATCTACTCCGACCGGCGGTTTGCCTACGAGGAAGCCCAGGAACGGATCACCTCCGGGAAAGGTGATTTTGCCGGGGAGATCATACAACTCAACCGCCTGGCGCATCATCTGCGGGACGACCGCTTTGCCCAGGGCGCCATCAACTTTGAAACCACCGAAGTCAAGTTCCTCTTAGATGAAGCAGGCAACCCGCTGGAAGTCATTCCTAAAGTCCGCCAGGATGCACACAAAATGATTGAAGAGTTTATGCTGCTGGCCAATAAAAAAGTGGCTGAATATGTCTTTGGGCTCAAAAAAAAGGGGCAGAAGAACACTTTTGTGTACCGTACCCACGACTATCCTGATGCTGAGAAGATTAACGAGTTCAAAGAGTTTGCCCAGCGGTTCGGCTACAAGCTCAACACGGCAGATGAAGCCATTGCCTACTCGCTCAACGAGCTGATGAACAGCCTGGAAGGCAAGCCGGAGCAGGATATTCTGCAAGCCCTGGCGATCCGTACCATGGCCAAAGCCAAATACACTACAGAAGCCAAAGGGCACTTCGGACTGGCCTTTGCCCATTATACCCACTTTACTTCGCCTATCCGCCGCTACCCGGACGTGATGTCGCACCGTCTGTTGCAGCATTATCTGGATGGCAACAATCCGCCCGCACGAGATCCGTACGAGCACGAATGCGAACATTCCTCCGAGCAGGAAAAGCGGGCAGCCGATGCAGAACGCGCCTCTATCAAATACAAACAGGTGCAGTTTATGCAGCAGCAAGACAAGGGGCAAACCTTTGAGGGTATCGTATCGGGTGTTACGGAGTGGGGCGTATATGTAGAAATTGTAGAAACCAAATGCGAAGGCATGGTCCGTATGGCCGATATGGATGATGATTATTACGAATATGACTCTAAAAGCTACCGCGTCATTGGTAAACGCAACAAACGCATCATCGCCCTGGGCGATAAGGTAAAAGTAAAAGTCATCAACACCGACATAGACCGGCGCATTATTGACCTTGCCTTTGAATACCACAAGAACAGACAGCGGCGGCGGTAATGCTATTTTCCAGATAACATAAACAGATCATACTACTTCGTTATTTTTACTTGAGCTGGGCGGCATTCCGCATTGAATATTGAGTGCGCCCGGCGCCCGGTTGAATATTGAATATTTGAACACTCAATATTCAACAATCAATGCTCAAGTAGAAAAACGGTGGTGTAACAAAGTAAATCAAGACATTCTCCAGGATGTCTTGCGTTGTCGCTTCCAAAAAATCCATACAGCCAGTCCCACCGCGCACAATCCTGTGATCAGGATTAGCCAGAAGTAAGAAGATTTCGCCTGGGGCAGAGGCTGCGAGTTTCCTACCAGCACAAAAGGCGCCCAATAGTACGGATGTGCCAGTGTGCTTCTGGCGTTTTCCAGGTAGGTCAGCTTGGCCTGCCGTAACGCTTCGTCTTTGCCCGTCCCGTCTTTGAGGTGCCCGCAAAACTGGCTGATGATATTGCTGGCCGAAAGGTCGTCTACCGTCCAGAGGCTCATGGCTACGTTGGGGCAGCCCGCATATTTGAAAGCACGTCCCAGGCTCATCACCCCTTCGCCGCGTGCCAGCAGACCCGCCCCAGTTTCGCAGGCGCTCAGGATAGCCAGGTTGGCTTGTAGCTGCATGTTGTAGAGTTCGTAGGTATGCAGAAATCCGTCTTCTATGCTGTCGTTTTGGGTAAAAACAAGCCCGGAAAATTGTTGATTTTCGCTGTTGGCATAAGCATGCATAGAAAGATGCAATATACTACCTTGGGCAGCGTGCGTCTTAAAAGCTGTTTCTGTAGCATTTTTTCCCATGAAAGTTATTCCGCCAAATAAGTCCATAGCCTGCTCTACTTCTTCCTGGTTGTGGCGCAGCGGGCTGATGCTGATCAACTGACCATCCATCGTGGTACGTACTTCCCGGCTGGCAGCAGTGGCAGCCATCTTTTCATAGACAGGAGCAAATCCTACATAGGCATAGGCAGGCATGTCCGCCGGCGAACGCTGTTGTGCATTTTCCCACAGCGTAGCGGAATATTCATAACTAACCGGAAAACGCTTCAGCAGGTAAGGCAACTGGTAATTAATATTTTCAAGATCGGCTGGTTGGCTGGTCAGCAAAATTTCAAACGGCAGGTAGCACAGCGGCCCGTCGGGAACGAAGATCAGTTGCTGCACATCGTCCGGCAAATCTTCAAGCGTTGGCTGGATCAAGGCTTGGTACAGGCCATGCGTCTGCCGTACAAAATCTTGATAAGTCTCTACCTGGCTGATCTTTTCAAAATCATACCGGCTGATGCTATGCAAGAGTGCCTTTAGATCTTTTTGGAACGTTGTCTGCGCCTCAAAGCGGTGAAGGGTAATGTCCGAGGCAGTGATCCCAAAGGTATAGACGCTGCTGTTGCCATATGAGAAAGCGAGCATAGCGGTATGCTCCGGCAGGGACGCCTGCAATTCGGCCAGCGTCGTAACCTTCGTATTGTATTTAAGCTGGTAGTACTTCGGGAAGGTTTGTTCCAGGTTTTCTACAAAAGCATTGTAAGCAGTCTGTGTTTCAAAGACTTTGCCACGGGCTGCCTGTCGTGCCGAGTCCCGGGTAGCCCGGTACACCTCATTTTCCCAGTAGCTGAGTTTTTGTTTCAGCATACGTTCTTGTTGTAGCAAACCGGCAGGGATACCGGCAAAGGCTTCTGCTTCGGCGTTTTTCAGCGCTTCCAGCAGGGCAATGCTTTTTCCTTTTTCAGAAAAATAAAAAGCCTCTGCCAGAAAGTCTTGCCCGGGCAATCCTGACTGATGTGCCTGATAAGCAGCCTGGATAGCTTGCTGATAGATGGTGTAAAATTTGGATGTCAGAAACTGTTTGTAATCAATAGAGGGAAAGACACGTCGCATATCGTCTACTACTTCCGTCATAAGATGATAGACTTCCAGGGCGCTCAGCAGGCTTTGGGTGTTGCCGGGATCTTGCCGGTATTGTCCCCACAGCGCTTCCGCTTTGAGCAGCAAGACTTCCAGCAGTTCTTTTTTAGCGCCCGACGTTTTGAAATGAGGGTTCTGGTAAACGTCTTTTCCAGGTGCAAACTCCTCTACTAATTCCCCCAGAGCTTGCTGGTAGTAGGTCAGGGCAGTATCCCATTGCTGCTGCCTGGCATACACTTGGCCTAGTTTGTAAAGAGGAATGGCTTTTTCGTAATGTTTCCGTTTGTGTTTCTGCTCAGACAATACCTGACTTTTACGATAGTGATCCAGCGCTGACGGATAGTCTTTGGCAGCGGCAAAGGTATTGCCAAAAAGTATATGGGTACGCAGCCGGTCTTCCTGGCTCAAAGCAACGACCTCTTTGAGGTAGTACAAGGCGCTGTCGTATTCTTGCAAACGCTGATGAATATCGGCCAGCAGATGGTAATTGGAAACAAGGGCATTTTGGTAAATCAACTGCTCCTGGTGCGGGCTGAGCAGCGACAAAGCCTGGTGGTACAGCGCTAGCGAGGGCTGATAGTTTTTCTCTTCTTGCTGATAAATAGCTTCAGCATAATAGCATTGACCCAGATACATGGCATTGAGCGACAGAAAATAAGACCGCTCCCGGTACGCGAAATTTTCGTGGTATCGGGGCAGCCACCGTTCTGCTGCTTCATAATGCCGGATCGCCTGCTGATAGTTTTCCAGCCGGTAGTAGGCGCTGCCAAGATACGTGTAAGTCTCATAAGCGAGCATAGAATCCAGCCCGGCGGCCGGCTGGGCTAAGATCGGGCGGAAAGCGTCCGCAGCTTTGGCAAAATCGCCGGTAGCATAATAATACACCCCCCGGGTGTAGGGCACATCCGAAAGCAGGCTGGGATAGGTTCGGGATGTATCTAAAGCTTCCCGGTGCCGGGCTACTGTGGTTTCGGCTTCATTTAAAAAGTAGCGCAAAGTATCTATATGACCGTGGTTGTCGGCGCACCAGGCCATATGTAAGACAGCATACAGATAGGTATCCCACCAGCCCTGCGCTTTTGCCGTTTGTGCTGCCTGCCGGTAGTAATACAGGGCGCTATCCAGATGGGTATAGTAATACTGGTCGGTGACTGCATCGATCGCAGCCTCTACGTTTTCTTTTGATGTAGATTGGGCGCAAAGCGGGACAGTCCCTAAAAGACAAATGCCAATCAGCATGACAAGCTTGCTGATGGCATTTGTGGATAGAAGAGGGTCAACTACTATTTTATTGATCGAAAGTAAATTCGTCATAAATTTTTTCGTACACGAGCTTGTCGTCCAGGTAATAGGCTATATTGAGCACTAAAAACAAAGGTCTTTCCTGCAACTCCGGGTTGACGACCTGAAGCTCAGCATATGCCTTTTGGTCACCTAATTTTACACTTCCCCTGCATTCTTCCTGGGCGCAGGCAAATACTTTTCCTTCTTCGGTAATGATAGAAGCTTCTACCGAGAAAAGCCTGGCTTTTTCCATCAACTCTATCAGAAGTATACTCGGGTCCGGCTCACATTGGCCTCCGGCGAGGATAGGTCCCGGGCAGGGCAGCGGGCGCGGCCTTCGTAGCCAGGTATAGTGTACCAGGCTTTCGGGATAAAATTCGCCAAGTCTGTTGTAAGAGCCCTGTAGCTTTGTTTGACCGGGATCAACCCTAACATTTTGGGTAATTTCTTCTTCCTGGCAGGCAAGCATGAAGGCACACAGGAACAATGCGGTAAGAATTTTTGTAGTTTTCATCGGGTAGGGGTCTAATGAACATATTTTTGCCTTAATGCCTCCGGATAGCCCAAGGTAAACACAAGATGGGTATAAATACAAATTTTTTTGGATAGTGAGCGTTTTCCTGCTACAGAAGAAGTAATCATCAAACCCTTTTCGGTTCTGCACAGTTACATGACATGCCATCATCACCAAGCCATTATACAAGCCTGATCAACGAAGCTTTCCGGGAAAAATCTTTTGGCAACCAGCCCGAAGCGCTTTACGAACCTATCCGGTATATTTTAGCGCTGGGCGGTAAACGGTTGCGGCCGGTGCTTACGCTGCTGGCATACACGCTGTTTCGGAGTGAAGATACGGTAGAAGAAGCGCTGCCGCCGGCATTGGCCGTAGAAGTGTTCCACAACTTCACGCTCATGCACGACGACATCATGGATCAGGCACCGCTACGGCGGGGGCAGCCGACCGTCCACCGAAAGTGGAACGCCAACGTTGCTATCCTGTCGGGCGATGTGATGATGGTGAAAGCCTACGACCTGCTCATGCAGGTGCCTGACCATAAGCTGCGACCCGTGCTGGAAGCTTTTAACCGCTGCGCGACCGAAGTATGCGAAGGACAGCAATGGGATATGCTCTACGAGGTCTCCGCCAACGTGAGCGAAAAAGAGTACCTGGCGATGATCCGGCAGAAAACGGCGGTGTTGCTGGGTTTCAGTGCGCAATTAGGTAGTATCCTGGCGGGCGCTTCTGCCGGGAGTTGCCAGCGGCTGTTTGAGTTTGGAGAGAACATCGGCATTGGCTTTCAACTCAAAGACGACCTGCTGGATGTCTATGCCGAGCCGGGTAAGTTTGGTAAGCAGGTAGGCGGCGATATTATGGTTAACAAAAAAACTTTTCTACTTATCAAAGCCCTGGAAAAAGCCGGCGGGCCGGTGAAAGAACAACTGCTTGACTGGCTACGCGTAGAAGAATCTGATCAGGCAGGGTGCCGTCCACAGGAAAAAGTACAGGCTGTGAAAGCCATCTACGACCAGCTTGGCATCCGGGCGTTGACTGAAGCGAAGATGGATGAATACTTTGAGGCAGGCTTTGCCTCTCTCCGGCAACTGGAAGCTCCTGAAGAACGAAAACAAATATTAAGAACCTTTACCGGGCAACTCATCAACCGGGAAAAGTGATCAAAGATGATTTTTGAGATTTCTGTTATCTGTTATTAAAGCATTAGACCACTCTATATGGAAAAAAATTTAAACACAAAGGGCACAAGGAGAGCAACCTAACCTTTGTGACCTTTGCGGCCACCGCTGCGGTGTATACTCTTTGTGTTCTTTGCGGTCGCCGCTGCGGTGGTTAATAAAAATCCTAATGCAGAGTAGCATCAACCATCAAATCATGCGAAACACTTAATCATAGTACAAACTCCCGCCAATCTTTATGAACCTATCTGTTACCTTTATCCTGATCGGTATTACTGTGCTGACCAGCCTGTATGCCTGGAACAAACCGCAAATTATGCAGCAGTGGATTTTTAACCCACATGCCGTACGGAGCCGCAACGAGTATTTTCGCTTTATCACTTCCGGCTTTATTCACCAGGATTACATGCACCTGTTTTTCAATATGTTTACGCTGTACTTCTTCGGCGGGATTATAGAACAGTACTACACCTATTTGTTCGGTACGATGGGTATAGTGCTGTACGTCGCTTTGTACCTGCTGGCTATCGTAGTCTCTGATGTGTCTACGTATGTCAAGCACAAGAACGATCCTTCTTATAATTCCCTGGGCGCTTCCGGCGGTGTTGCGGCGGTTCTTTTCAGCGCCATCCTGTTTGACCCTACTAGCAAACTGTACATTTTTGCCCTGATTCCTATTCCCGGTTTTATCTTTGGTGCTGCGTTCCTGCTCTATTCTTACCAGCGGGGCAAGCAGATGCGCGACCGGATCAACCACGATGCCCACCTGTACGGCGCCCTGTTTGGCATACTGTTTACCATCATCATAGAGCCCGGCGTGATCGGTAATTTCATTCGCCAGCTATCAAATTTTAGTTTTTTTTAAAAAGGAGCTTCATCCTCCAGCGGTGTGTCCTGGGGCGGGTTGTCTTGCTTATCCTGTTTGAAGTCAGGATTGTTGGCGCGACTGCCGAAGGTGACGATGCCGGGGTCGCTGAACGCATCGGGCGCGCTGGCGCTGGTGAGTTGGTTGCCTTGTCCGGGGTTGAAGGTGTCGCCGTCCAGGTTGGTAAACTTGGTATATTTGCCAATAAACTTGAGACGGACGTTATCCAGCGCGCCGTTACGGTGTTTGGCAATGATCACCTCACAGGTTCCCTGCACCGACTGGCCGCTTTCATCCTCGCTAAAGCCATAGTATTCCGGGCGGTAGAGGAACATGACCATATCGGCGTCTTGTTCAATAGAGCCAGACTCTCTCAAATCAGAAAGCTGCGGGCGCTTGTCGCCGCCGCGGGATTCGACGGCGCGGCTGAGTTGGGAGAGCGCCAGTACGGGCACTTCCAGCTCTTTGGCCAGGTTTTTCATCGCCCGCGAAATAGAAGCTATTTCTTGCTCGCGGTTGCCGCCGAAGCTTTTGGAAGAATCGCCCGACATGAGTTGCAGGTAGTCTACGATGATCAGTTCGATGTTATGCTGGGCTTTCAGACGGCGGCATTTGGAGCGCAGCTCACGGATAGAAAGCGCCGGCGTATCGTCAATGTAGATAGAAGCTTCGGTCAGTCCGGTGGTTTTGTGGTACAACTGTTCCCACTCGTAGTCCGCGAGACTGCCTTTCTTGATCTTTTCACTTTCCAGTTGGGCTTCCGCCGAGATCAGGCGGTTGGCAAGCTGTACGGAAGACATTTCCAGGGAAAAGATCGCCACGCTGTGTCCAAAATCTACCGCTGCGTTGCGCAGGGCGGAAAGGACAAAGGCGGTATTGTGCGTAACAGTCATATCTTCCAGCAGGAACAAACGGTTGCCGTCTATCTCAAAACCATAATAATCGTCTACCTGGTCATATGCTACCTGGATGCCTGTTACCTGCCAGTTGACCGGGCTTTTCCAGGGTTTAGCCTTCTTGCGGGGAATGCGGACAGGAATACGGTCTACATCACCATAAAACCTGACACGATATACTTCTGACGTATAACCAAGGGCGCTGATTTGTGCTTTTTTCTTACGAATAGACGTGCGGAAGCCTAAAGAATCGCATAAAAACTTGATCTGCTGCGCTAAACATTTATTGGTTTGGGTAATCTCGTAGCCATTAGACTGCACCAGGTAGTGTCCGTCGCTGTCAATCAACCCGGCGAGAAGCTGGAGGCGGTTTTCTGTAGAATTGATAAGGTAATCCTGGGGAATGTGCTTGTTGCCCAATAGGTTAATCCGGCGTAATTCGTCTTTAATAGAAAAAGCAGAGACGCCTCCCCGGTAACCTTTGGTAATGGCATATCGAGGGCATCTTCCCTCATAGTGATAATTGCTTACGGATACAGCATTGCCCTCTAAGCAAAGTTCTTCGGCATAAGTTTCCAGGGCTTCCACTATCTCCGGATCGTTGGAAGTAATTCTGGGACTGTTTTTATCTCCATCGCCCAGCCATAAACCAACAAAGTAAGGGTTAAGCGGTAGTTCTTTTTCCTTAAATTCTACACCTACCTTATATCCTTTATAATTTGACTTAAATTTATCAGATTTTGTAAGGTAATCTTTTACAGAGATATTAAGGACTTCACCATGCTGGTGATAATACTCACTCCTACAGTATCCACTGCGGCTTCTTTTTAAAGATAAAATATGACTCTCATTGACGCGGTAGTCTATTCCTTTATTTTGCCGTATCCAATACATTTTTTCCCTTCCCCGGGCAACAGATAGCACCTTTCTTGGGGTAGAATCATCACCCATGAGCAAATCGCCCGGCAGTACATCTTCTACCTTTCTCAATGTTCCATCAAACATCAATACGCGCGTTCCCTTGCCCAGGCACTTACCCATCCCCGGCCTCGCGGCGATGATCACCAGGTCAGACTTTTGCCAGCCGGAGGTGATCCGGTCCAGCGCATTGAAGCCGGTAGGCACGCCCGTCAGACCGTCTTTGCGCAGCTTTTTGTTTTCCAGGTCGGTGATGGCTGCGCGCATGATGGAACGCATGTCGGCGTAGTTCTTACGGATGTTTTCTTCACTCACGCCAAAGATACGCTGCTCTACCTTGTCCAGCAGGTCAAACGTATCGGTGGTATCCTCGTACGCTTCGGTTTCTATCTCGGAGGCGATGCTGATCAGCTCGCGTTTGATGGCTTGCTCAGAAACGATACGGGCATGGAACTCTATGTTGGCGGCTGAATTCACGCGCTGGGTCAGCCCGCTGATGTAGTACGCGCCACCTACCTTCTCTAAATTGGCATTCTTCCTGAGCCGGTCCGTGACCGTCAGAATATCCACTGGCTGTGAGTCGTCAAAAAGCTGTAGGATAGCCTCATAGACAAGCTGATGGCTTTCTTTGTAGAAACTCTCCGGCTTGAGAATATCGATGACCGTCGTCAGGGCGTCTTTTTCTAGCATCAGCGCGCCCAGCACGGCTTCTTCCAGGTCTACGGCCTGGGGTGGCAGCTTGCCCAACCCTATGTTGGTGCTGGCTCTACCCAGCACGTTGCGTATCTTGTCGCGCGTAGCGGCGCTGGTCTTATTAGAAGGACGGTTGGTTGGGTTGCCGGTATTCATAGGTTGGTTTTTGCAGATTCTGTTCAGAGACGCGGAAAGGCAAATTACAAAAATTCACGCCGCGTCGCTACGCTTTTTTTGAAAACACTTCATGCGCTGACAAAAATGAGAGAAAAAATCAAATTAGGAACAAGAAAGAAAGCTTATTTTACTGACTGCTTCTTTTGCGGTTATCACCAAAGGGTACAGGCTGCCAGGTATTGTTGCCGGGGTTGTAATCAGGCAGCATTTTGTCCGGATCCAGGGTTGCTTTTTTAATTTTAGACCCGGTATCGGTGCGGAACGTCCAGGTGTCGCCCCGCTGCCATATCTCTACGGGCAGTTTTACGCGGGTGGTCTTACCATTCTCTTCCGTCACTTCTACTACGGCAGGCATGGCCATCTTGTCATTGTTAGTGATCGTGATCAAACCGCCCTGCGTGGGGTCCTGGTTGACATACGACACGGTGGTGATGGACTGGTCCAGCAGCCAGTTTTCTATAAACCATTCCTTCCAGAACCAGCCTAAGTCTTCGCCTGCCATGTTGTTCATGGTACGGAAGAAATCCTGGGGCGTGGGGTGCTTGAAGGCCCATCGCTGGATATATTCTCTGAAGGCCGGGTCAAAAATCTCTGGGCCCAGCACCACCTCGCGCAGCATCAACAGCCCGATAGCCGGTTTGAAATACGCATTTACGCCCAGGTTGTAGCTTTGCAGTACGTCCGGGAAGGTAAAGATGGGCTCGGCTCGCGGATTCATCTGAAAAGGGACGATCAGGCGTACACTGTCGCGGCGCGAAGTGTATTCGCCATTATTAAAGTTCCGGGTTGAATAGATATTGATAAAAGTGTTGAATCCTTCGTCCATCCAGGCGTATTTGCGCTCATTGGAGCCTACGATCATCGGAAACCAGTTGTGCCCAAACTCGTGGTCTGTCACGCCCCACAACCCAGCAGTGCTGGCTTTCCAGCTACAAAATACAATGCCCGGATATTCCATGCCGCCTACGATACCCGCCACGTTGACTGCCGTAGGATACGTATAGGGATACCATTTTTCGGAATTGTATTCTATGCTCTGTTTTACATATTCGGTAGAACGCCCCCAGGCTGTATCAGCTTTTGCTTCTACCGGGTAGGCCGACATGGCCAGCGATTGTTTGCCGCCAGGCAGGTTGATGCGGGCAGCGTCCCAGATAAAAGCGGGCGAAGCCGCCCAGGCGACGTCTCTTGCCTGCTTGATTTTAAAGTGCCAGGTTTGCGTACCGCTTTGTTTGGGGCGTGAAGCTGCTGTGCCTGCTTCTTCCGCCGTAATGATCATCACGGTGCTGTCGCTTTTACGAGCCTGGGCAAGACGGCTGATCTGCTGTGCTGTGAGTACTTCTTTAGGATTGACCAATTCGCCAGACCCTACTACGATGTAGCTGGAGGGCACTTCAATGGTATAGTCGAAGTCGCCGTATTCCAGGTAGAACTCACCGGCACCCAGGTAGGGTAGGTTGTTCCAGCCTTCCACATCGTCGTACACCGCCACGCGCGGATACCACTGGGCGATCTCGTAGATGTAGCCATTTTTGGTAGGCTGTATGCCCATGCGGTCGGCGCCATACGAGGGTACTTCAAAAGCGTAGCGGATGTTGATGCTTAATTTACCTCCCTTTGCCGCCAAGGGTTGAGGCATGGTGATGCGCATACGGGTATCGTTGATAAGATATTCACCCTCTGTTTTCTTACCATTCATCTCAATCTGCACGGACGCGATCTGGTAGCCGCTGGTGTATTGCTCACGGCCGAACCTGCCGCCGCCAAGGGGGGTGGTCAGCGACCCGCGCGAGTCTTTCTTAAACTTGTTCTGGTCTAATTGCAACCACACCACATCCAGCGCATTCGGGCTGTTATTCACATACCGGATGGCGGTCTGGCCGCTGATCTTTTGCTGCTCAGGGTCCAGCTTTACGTTGATGGTATAATCTGCGCTGTTTTGCCAGTATTGGGGCCCGGGTTTTCCGCTACCGCTTCTGTAGACCGTGCCGGGGTCGTTGTAAAACCGGGGGTCAAATAAGGTATGAGGGTCATACTTACCGGAGGCTGGTAGCTGCTGCGCATCAGCCGCAAAACATAACAGTAAGGTAAAAATCAAAAAGGCAGGTTTCTTGTCAAACATAGTGTTGGTGAAAAATAAGAGTGTAGATGGCTTACAGGCAGTATTGTTGCCGGTTTATATAGAATTATAGTTTAAACAACGCTTCCAGAAAACCCATGTTGTGCTCTTCATCTTTAACAATAAACAAGGGAATATTATTATCATAATGCAGCAACCTTTCCGAAACGCTGCCCAGCAACATAGAGGCAACGGCAGAACGCCCGCGGGAGCCTACCAGGATCATGTCAGCATCATGCGATACGGCATATGCATTCAGTTCATCGTGGATTTTGTCGTCCTCGCTCAGCGAATACGTCATAATGCATTCACTT
>JBBSNI010000050.1:0-22203 GCA_038232695.1 Cytophagales bacterium | reverse complement strand
CAATATCAAAAAGGTAAACAGGTAGCCAAAGATTTCTTGAATGACTGTAATATTGTCTTTGACCAAGTTCTGGGTAAATGGAATTATGTTGTTAAACCTCAAACCTGAAATTAGACATTTATTCCTTCTCTTTTACTTAGTTAATATTAATATCAAATAAAAAAGTCTTAGGAAGTCAAAATAGTTTCTAAAATAAACGATGCAAGTTATTATGAGTAATACAGATCAAAAAAATAGTACGAGTTCTCCAAAAAAGGTAACTGCTGAACAGAGTCCGCCAAAGCAAGTTCAGCGTCCTCAACTAAGAATAATTAAAGAGGGACAAAATCCTAGAGAAAACAAAAGGCTACCGGATAGCGAACCGAGAAGAATTGATGATGGTACTAAAAGAAAGTAGAATAGCTAAACCACTTTCTTACAGACCAATCTATTAGGGAAATAAGATGGCTCCCATAGCGAAAATACGTAACAGAGAAAATACATGCCATTTCTAAAAATAAGAAAAAACCGGAAACAAGAACTCACTATGCAGCTTCCTGTCTCCGGTCTTCTTCCTTTGGGTTTCTTTTACACTACTCTACCGTCACGCGCCGGGTCTCTACGCCTTCGCGGCTGACCATCTTGACATAGTAAATGCCTTTTCCGTAAGCAGACAGGTTGAGCACCTCAGGCTGCCGGGAAACCGGGCGCGACAGCAGCGTGTTGCCCATATGATCCAGCAACAGCAGTTGCACGGGCTCTTCTGCCGGGTACGCATGATCCACATGCAGGTCGGCGGTGGTAGGCACCGGGTAGATGGCAAAGCGGGCAGCCGCTGCGTTCTTGGTGTCAACGACCTGGAAAGATACTGTATAAGGCGTACCTTCCTGACTGCCGGTATAAGGCGTGCTGGTCAGCGTATACTTGCCTGGCTTCCAAATTTTGCTGTAGTAACCTCCCCGCTTGTCGTCTCCAAACAGTGTGTAAGGCAACAACCTTTCTGTTTGCCTGTGTTGAATAGGACCTTCCAGCTTGATCTCTACAAGGCTGATCTGTACAGCAGCATGGATCCTGACAGCCAGCGACGCAGTGCCTGTCTCTGACAGATCAATCATATCTCCCTGCCTGATCTTGCCGATGTCCTGGCTGGTTGCTGCATTGACCAGCATAAAGCTTTGCTCTTTGGGAGTGTTGTCAGGCTCCTCCACCTTGCGCATTACCTGGAAGTTAACGGTATATACGGCTCCTTTCTGTTCTCCCACATAGGCGGACAAGGTGTATTTGCCTGTTTTTAAAGATTTGCCGTAAAAGTCTCCATCACCGCTGTCTCCAAACAAAGCATAGGGCGGCTCTCCCTGTTTCTGGGTATGCGACACAGGACCTTGCAGTTCAAGCTGTACATACGCTACTTTTCCCTCAGAAGCGATCGCATCTACGGTAAAATTAATGTCGCCTGTTTTGTCAAGATCAATGGTAGTTCCTTCTGTAAGCTCCATGATCTCTTTATCCGTGTCGGTGTTGATCAGCATAAAGCGTTGTATTTTCGCTTCACTTACCGGCGCGGTGGGCTTCTCAGGGAGCAGGTAGATCGCCAGATCATCCGCAAAAGCGGGCAATTTGAGCGATAGCTTTCCTTTTTGTACGGTTCCGCTCACTTTGGTAGAAGCACCTGTTTTAGGATGCAGCAGCGTCACGGATACGTCGCCGTCCGGAAAAGCCATGTTTTCCAAAGCGAGCGTCTGCCCGTCGCCTACGCTTTTTCCGTATCCGTCGGTGTGCAGGTAGACGACAGCTTCTTTGGCAGAGGCCAGCGCCAGCCGGTATTTGCCGGGCGCCTTGTCAATGAGCTGTGGGGCAATGTCCAGGGACGCATAGTCTTTGATATCTCTGAAAAAGTCTATCTGCGTTTCCGAGCGGTCGGCATATTGCCTGATGGGCTTTGCCGAAAAGTCAAGCGGATACTCTTTGGCATAGACGCCCGCGCCCTGCACTTTGACCATGAGCGCATACCACTGGTAGAGGTGCAAATCTTCTATGCCTTCGTGCAGACCCAGGTTGGGGCTATTGATGCTGATAAAAGGTTTTTTGTACCGCTGGCGGTACAAGACAGCTATTTGCTCTTTTTTCTTAGAGCGGTTGCCTGCCGTCAGGTCCGGCACGACGTGTCCTTCGGCGCCTTCCCCAATGATAAGTTCCAGCCGCGGGTTGTTCAGGATATACCCCAGGTCGCGGTCGTTTCGCTGCTGGTAGTGGTCAAAGTCCATCCCTACCAGAATATCGTTGCCTGTTTTTTTCTCCCATTGCTCAATGATGTCAAGGGTCAGTTCAATCCAGGCTCTGTTGATGGCATAAGAGGCGCCTTCGTTGATCAGGTCTATCATCACGTTGCCGTTGTTGCCGATGGCGTCCAGGATGTGTTCTACCCACTGCTCATGCATATCCTGCCATTTGCCTTTTTGGGTCATCGCTTTGAAGATGCCATAACCGCCTGTGCCGGAAGGGACGGACCATTGGTTGACATTATTGTCGGGGTTAAAATAGTTGCCGTTCCAGCGGCCTTCCTCATTCTTTTCTGCAAAAAATACGCGCTGGTAGAGTTGCATCTGCAAGACAATGCCGCGGTCGGCGCACTGTTTGATATGGTAGGCAAAATTATCCCAGTATTCCTGGTTGAACCTGGTAATGTCTACCAGGGCGTTGCCGTTTTTCCAGCGGGCTACCTCAAAAGGGAACACTCGCTTGTCGGCGTCGTAAGGCACCCAGGGGAAGCCGCTTTCGGGGTATACCCGTCCGTAGCCCAGTTTGTGTTCCTGCATCCAGTTGAACCATTCTTTCTGCGAGAAATAATCCGAACCCGGCCTGACGGCAAAGACAGCGACTTCGGGCATAGGACCGATAGCGAGCATAGGTTTTCCCTTGTACATCAGGGTGGGATTCTTAGTGTTCTTGTTGACAATCGTGATTTGAGCCTCTGATTGCTCAACAGTAAAAAAAATACACAGAAACAGGCAGATCGTACGTAGATAATTTTTGCTGCCGGGGATACAATTTTTTGTAAATTTTTTCATAAATGGGAGTTGGTTTTTGATAATAATGAAAGCAAAGTAGGTGATTTGTAAGCAAAATTAATAAGGTCAAAGAGTGAGCTCAAAAGCTGGCTGTGTAACAACCGGCTTGGTTTTGCAGGCACCAAAGGGGTACTATGTTGCCAGTATGGCTATTAAAAATAGCTTACCAATAAAAGAATTATGATATGCAAGTGTAAAATTTCAAGTTTGCAGCGGGTATTTTCTAACAGACATCTGTTAAAAATAATTAGCAAACTTATGCTGACGTTGAAGAGAAGTTTTGCGCCAAACTGAAAAATTTTCCGGTAATATTATTATTTCTGAGGCGTCTTGCTGCTATCTGTCGGTCAAGCGATTAACGAACTTTTCAAAAAGTAACATTTGGATGTTTTTTCTCTGTGACATTGTCAACAGCGAATAAAAAACAAGGTAAGATTTGGGAGTAACTAAAACAAAAAATTTGTCTTAAATTATCAAAGCGTTCCCTTTTATTGAAAAAAACTCTGAAAAAATATGAGTAACCTTTTATGACACCTTGATCACGGCAGGAAACTTTATTTTTCAATACGCATTTTTTTAAAGCCATCTTTTGCTTTTACTTTGGCCGGGGGATTGAAGGACTGAGGGATTGAGGGACTGAGGGATTGAAGAGCTGAAGGGGTGGTCGGGTTAGGGGTGAGTAAATGCTCGGCTTTGGAATAAGGAGAATTTAAACGCAATGATCTTATCCGGGAAATTAAATTAAAACTCCAGCCATCTTAGACCAAAATTTATTCAATCCTTCAATTCTTCGGTTCTTCAGTTCTTCAATTTTACGTTATGTGTGCTTTACGCTACCTGTCTTTAGGAATACTCCTTTTCCTTTATCAAAACGTATTGGGGCAGACCACTATGCGTTCTGCTTATACGGTGGGGGGGAGTGTATTCAGCGGTTTTGTGCTCAAGCATAGCGCCAGCATCGGTCATTTGGCGGTCTCTCATCCGCAGGGTTTCCAGGTTTTTATCAACCAGCATACCTTTGGCAAGAAATACTGCCAGCAGGCATACCGCTATCCTGATGTGGGGCTTGCGCTGGCTTACTTTGACTATCGCAACCCCGTGTTGGGTAAGTCGCTGTCGCTGGCTTCTTACGTGGATATTCCTATCCGGCGCCGCTCCCGTACTGCGCTGATGTTCCGGCTGGGTACGGGGATGGCGTATCATACCCATCCGCACGATGCAGTGACCAACAACAGCAACAATGCGCTGGGTACGCCCCTTTCTTTTACCATGCTGAGCAGTTTGCGCTACCAGGTGCGCATCAGTGAGCAGTGGTGGAGCGGGATGGCTTTATCCCTGACCCATTTTTCTAACGGCGCTTTCTCCAAACCCAATGCAGGCATCAATATACCTGCGCTGGATTGGCAGATAGCCCGGAAGATCAAGCCTGTGGCTGTGGAGCAGCGGGTATGGACTGATGACAAACCCAACTACAGCAGTATCTTTTACTATGCAGCCGCCGGTACCGGGTTCAAGGTGCTGGAATACGGAGGCGACCGCTTTGCGTTTCTGAATTTCCATTTTCTGGGGGGCAAACGCTTCAATGCCTTGAGCGCCCTGCACCTGGGCGTAGATGCTTTTCTGGACTATCAACTGAAAGACTACATCAGGCAGCAGGCAGGCGACGCTTATGCCGGATACCAGCGTATTGGGCTTGTGGTAGGGCATGAGCTTTTTTACGACCGTGTGTCGCTGCTGACCCAGGTAGGACGCTATCTGTTTCGCCCGTCTCATGATAGCCGGCCGCCGGTGTACCAGCAATACGGACTGCGCTATGCATGCACCCGGCACCTGATAGCAGCTATGACCCTGAACGCCCACTTAGGACAAGCCGAATTTGTAGAATGGGGTATTGGATTCAAATTCTGAATATGATGCGCAGCCTTTATCTTTTCCTGCTTTGCTGCCTTTTTATCACCTATAGCGGCTGTCGCGAGGGCTTGTCGGACTGTTTTACCCGCACCGGAAAGCAGACGGCGGAAGAAACAGAGGTAGCGCCTTTCCGGACGTTGTATGTCAACGATGGCTTGCACATAAAGCTGGTACAAGGCAGCCGGTACCGGGTCACTGTCCGGGCAGGAAGCCATATCATTGGTGAGATCAGGGCAACAAGTGAGGAAGGCGAGCTGATGCTGACCGACGAGATCGGCTGCGACTGGAGCCGCCGCTACGAGCCCAAAGAAGTGACCGTAGAATGCCCGGACTTGCGCACGGTGTATCAAAACGGGTATGGAAGTATCACGGCGGACGAGACGCTTACCTATGATTCGCTTTCCATCCTGCCGCGCTACGGACAGGGCAGCGTGACCTTGGATGTGCAGGCTAAGTATGTGGAGGTAACCGCTCACCGCAACAGCACGGTAACCCTGACGGGCGAGACAGATTACCTGCTGGTGAACCTGATGTTTGAAATGCCTGTCTTTGACGGCAGGGATTTGCAGGCGCAGAAGGTAGACATAGCACAAGTCGCCAACAACCATATGTATCTGTATCCCATTCATTCGCTGCGGGGCAGGATCATGAAAAAAGGCAATGTGTACCTGTATCACCAGCCGGAGCTCATACAGGTAGACGTGCAAGGGAAAGGCAGGATCATTGACCGGTTTTAGCCTCTACTGTTTTATTTTTCCCCGCTTGTATTCTACCTTTTTTTCTATATTTCCGTCGCTGTCGTAATAGACCCAGGTGCCGTGCTTTTTGCCTTTTCTCCAGGAGCCTTCAAACTTGGGATTTCCGTTTTCGTAGTAGCTTACCTGACAAAGCAAAACATCATTCTTTTTCAATCCCGGTACTTTCATCGCTTCCAGCTTTTCGGCAGAAGCAACCCGCAGGGTCATGGTACGGCCTGTGACCGCCTCCGACAGCCGGAGCGTATCTGCCGCGAGGGTATAAGTGCCCCGCGAGAGCTCTTTGGTGGTGACCATACCCCCTTCGCGCTTCATGCTGAACAGGTTATAACGGTCGGGCGCGCTCAGGTTGAGCATCACGCTTTTTTCTCCCAACCAGTAGCTGCCATACAGGTTTTCTGCCTGGCTGGGGAGCAGGACTAACAGGAAAAGCAAAGCTTTCATGGTCAGGGCTTTTTAGGAATCTTTATGAATCGTATAAGCAACTACCCGGTTGTCGTTAAAGGTCGGTACCAGCAGCAGGTTCTGGTCCGGGGCATAGCCGATGTCGGCCGAGTTGATCTTTTCGGCTTTGGTGTCCAATAGTTTCTGGCTGCTGCCTGTGCCGGGCTCTACATAATATACCTCTCCACTCCAGCAGGAGACAATATAGTTGCCATCCTCCGTCTTGATGATGCCATCCGCCGAGGGAATGTTGTCTATCCAATGCTCCTCTATGGTCTTGTTGTCGGTATTGATAGGCGCCAGAAAGCCGCCGCCTGCTGAGGCGAGCAGTAGTTCTCCATCGGCGCCCGCCAGCAAACCGTTGGGTCTTTGCAGGGAAGAATCGCTCATCCAGGTGCTTACCTTACCATCGGAGAGCATGTGTATCTTGTCCGTATCCGAATCAGTAGCGTATACTTTGCCATCGCTGCCCACGGTGATGTCGTTCAGGAAGGAGGCGCCTTCTACCGGGTATTTGTTTTCGATCTCCCCGGTCTCCGCATTGATCTCCACAATTTCATCCAGGTCGGTGACATACAGCTTATCGTTGTACAGTCCCATGCCTTTGGGGTCGTTGAGCCCTTCTACCCATTTGAGGGTCTCGACGCTGCCTTCAGGCGATAGTTTGGCAATAAAGCCGTCGCCATCTTTACTTTCTTTGTTGATCCCGTTGATATTGGCTACATAGATGGCGTTCCGGGAGCCATCAAACAGCACCGACTCAGGCGTACGCATGACGGTATCGGTTTGCCAGGCTTGCTGCAGGGAGACGGTTGCCTGGGGTTGCTGCATGGCAGCAGAGTCTTCGGCAGAGGCACTTTCGCTTCCGGCGTTGTTGCCGCCGCAGCTATAGAAAAACAGGGAAGACAGGGTTAACAGGCTTAAGCAGGTAGTTTTCATCGTGTGTGGTTTGGTTAAGTGGTTATCATTTTGTCCGAAAGTTACATAAAATCGGTTAAAATACCTTAACAGGTTGCGCAACTGAGTAGTCTGTCACCCGGTTGTCCTCGTCCCAGATACGTACTTTCCAGAAATAGTCAGATTGCGGGTCAAGGGGCTTTTCCTGTTGGATATTGGCAGACTGGCTGCTTTTGACCTGACCGCTGTTCCACACATCGCCTATGTTTTTGGCCAGCAGTTCGCGCGACGAGGCTACCAGCACCTGATACGCCTGTTGACTGACAGCTTCCTGCGGAACGGTCCAACGGTAGTTAGGCAGGCTGTCGTTGATGTTGGATGAACCTGGTTTTCTCACAAAATCCACCTTCAGCCCATACGGCGGCGCTGCCAGCGAATCTTTATACTGTTGGATCAGCCGGTCACAGGCTGCCGACAGACCTGCTAAAGTAGCCTGATAGGCGGGTTCTTTGGCCAGGTTGCGTATTTCTTTCGGATCGTTTTTTAGGTTGTACAGTTCTTCCACAGACTGATCATTGACATAGCGAAAGTATTTCCAATCTTTGGTTCTGACGCCCTCGCTGGGAGGAATATGTTCAAACTCCCAAAGATGTTCTATCAATACCGTATCCCGCGGGACTGCTCCTGAAACCAGAGGACGCAGGCTTTTTCCCTGGTAGCTTTCCGGCATGTCAACACCGGCCATGTCGAGCAGGGTCGCAGGCACGTCAATGTTGAGTGCCATCTGCTCCACCTCCCGGTGTTTTTTCAGGCGCGGGTCAAAGATGATCAGCGGCACCCGGATGGAGTTATCGTAGAGCAGCCATTTGCCGGCCAGTTGCCTTTCTCCCATAAAATAGCCATTATCGCCCATCAGCACAATGACCGTGTTTTTGTCCAGCCCTTTGTCCTTTAGCCGCTGGCGGATTTTGGCAATTTCCAGGTCTATGCCTGCGATCATGCGGTAGTAGCCTTTCACGCTATGCTGGTACTTTTCGGGCGTGTCGTAGCGCCAGTGCCACCGGGTGCGGTTAAACCCTTTTTTTACCGGTTCAGGCAGTTGGTTAAAGAAACGGTCTTCTGCCAGTTCGGGGCCAGGCATTTTCTGCCGGGCATACAACTGATCTGTTTCCTCCTGCCAGAAATATTGCGCTTCGGCAGGATCATGGGCATGGGGCGCACTGAAACTCAGCGACAAGCAGAAAGGTTTCTCCGGGTCTGCCCCGTCGATAAAATCAAGCGCCCTCTGGCCGGTATAACGGGTGAGATGCACGGTGTCGCCGTCCAGGGTTTTGTAGAAGTAACCTCGCCTGTCGTCATAATCATTGTTCCGGTCATAGTCTTCGTAGACGTCAAAGAGTGCTTCTTTGTGTTCATAGTGGACACCAAATTTGCCAAAGAAGCCGGTGTAGTAGCCTGCTTCCTTCATGAGCCTGGGATAAGCATATTGCATATACTCCTCCTGGATAGGCCCCGTCTGAAAGTTGTACCGGTGGGTGCGCTCATACAGACCGCTTAGGATGCTGGCCCGGCTGGCAGCGCAGATGGGGGTAGTGACCAGTGCATTTTTAAAGTAGGTGCCTTCCCGGGCCAGCTGGTCCATTTCCGGGGTATGCATCAGGGGGTTGCCAGCATAGCCAAGGGCATCCCAGCGTTGATCGTCGGTCAGGATAAACAGGATGTTGGGTTTTTTCTCTGCTTGGGTTGTATCTGCCGGAATACCGGCTGCTTTCAGTGGATGACTACTCAGAAGAACAAAGGAGCATAACAGCCAAAGTCCGTAGTTTTTTATTAATCTCATACAATTTTTGGTAACACAACTGTAATCTCAACTCCCCGGAAAATTACACAATTTTGGGCACGATGAACAGAAGATAGGCTTTCTATTTCCCTGCAATTTTGCTGTCTCCTGATCTTTGGAAAGCGACAAGCGATTTTTGATACTGGAAAACACGACACGGTAGCTATTTTCTCTCTAACATGGAACAAAAATTTAGGTCAGAAAGCTCACAAAAGGAGCTTTCTCAATAGACTCACTATCAATAGATACCGCACTAGTCATTAGTTTCGTGAAGTCAGGCGGCTTTAGCTTCTGCTTGATAGCGATTAAGATTAAAGCGTCTTCTGGCTCAGCGCTGCCAGCGATTTTCTTACCTGCTTCATCAGCGACTGCGCCTGTGCGGTGACATGCTGTATGAGTTGCGCTGTCTGCCTGTCCCACATGGGCTGGATAGAAGAGAGGAGCTCGAGCTTTCGCAGGTCGTCGGTCAGTTGTTTGGCTTCTAATTGCTGGATGCCGGGCATCATCTTGTGGGCGTAGAAGGAGGCTTGTTGCAGATCTTCCTTCACCAGCGATTCCTGCAAATACTCCAGGTTGCTGGCATTGACCGACAGGAAACTTTCCAAGTATTGCGCCAGCGCCTCCTCATCGTCTCCCGTAAACTTCCGTATGTTGTTCAGCGTAAACGCAACAGATGGGGCTGTATCCACAGCGGCTGCGTCCACAGCAGGGGCTATCGTTTTGGCAGTTTCTGTTGAATGATCCGGCATAGTAGCAGATACCGGCCGGGGTATCAGGTATTTGCTGAGTAGCCCATGCATGGCTGCTTCGTCAAAGGGCTTGAGTAGGTAATCATCCATACCGGCCTGCTGGTAACGCGCCCAGTCTTCTTTCAGGATGCGCGCCGTAAAAGCCACAAAGGGCGTCTTTTTGGGTTTGTGGGCTTCTATGAGTTTAAGGCGTTGTACCACCGTCTCGCCATCCATCTCCGGCATTTGCAGATCACACAGTACCAGGTCAAAATCTTCCTGTCCGAAACGTTGTATGCCTTCTGCCCCGGTATGCACCACCGTCGCCTGTATTCCCCACTTCTCAACGATCACTTCTACCAGACGGGTATTCAGTACATCGTCGTCGATGACCAGTAGTTTGTGCCCTGCAAAGCTTGCCGGTTCGGGCGGTGCCTGTACGGTTTGCTGGACGGCTTGCTGGTTGGCCTTCTCAAACAACAGCAGCACGGTGAAAACAGAGCCCTGTCCAAGCTGGCTGTCTGCTTCTATTCTACCCCCTTGCGCTTCTATCAGCCGCTTGCTGATGCTAAGGCCTAGGCCGGTGCCGCCATACTTCCGGGCGTTGGAGGCATCTGTCTGGTTGAAAGCGGCAAAAATCTTTTTCATTTGTTCAGGAGAAATGCCTACGCCGGTGTCTTCTACATTGATCTGTACCTTGATACGCTTTTTATCAAACGGCACCATCAGGCACTTGACAGAGATGCTGCCCTGCTCTGTAAACTTGATCGCATTATAGATCAGGTTATAGAGTACCTGCTTGAGCCGGAAAGCATCGCCCCATACAAAGCGCAGTTCTTCTCCCCGGGTGATGGTGGTCAGCGAAAGATTTTTCTTGTCAGCCGGCGGCAGCAGATCAGTCTGCACCTGCCGGACGACCTGTACCAGGTCGAAGGCGGTCTTTTCAAATTTCAACTCGCCCGCTTCTATTTTAGAAAAGTCCAGGATGTCGTTGACCAGCGAGAGCAAATGCTCCGAGGAGTGGTCTATCGCATTGAGAAACTCCTCCTGCCGGGTATCCATGTGAGTATGTTGAAGTTGCTTGGCAAAGCCCAGGATAGCCGTAAGCGGTGTGCGGATCTCATGGCTCATGTTGGCCAGAAAATCTTCTTTGACCCTGGCCAGGCGTTCGGCTTCCAGCTTGGCGGTCTGTAGTTTTCTTTTGTAATAATCGCTGCGGGTGATGTCGGCAAAGATCAGGTAGATGATCACCGCCGTGCTGATGAGTACCAATGCCAGGATGATGCCGATGCGCGCCAGCGACTGCTCCAGCGTCTGCTTGGCCAATGCCGAGCGCTGCCCGGAATCTGCCTGCTGCTCCTGCTTGATCTGCCTGACCAGTTCGTAGATATTGTTCATCACCCCGGAGTTGTTGATCAGGAAATCAAGCTCCTGCCGGTCCAGCCGGCGCTGGTTAGCCGCCTGTTTGTTCTTCACACTCACCAGAATTTTCCTGACCGCCTCTGCATCCAGGTTGGAAACAGCCTCCTCGCGGATGCGGAGCGAATCTTTGGTAGTTTCTGTCAGCTTTTCTTTACGGGAAAAAAATCTTTGAATAAAATTTTTCTGTTCTTCTGCCTCCTCCAGATTGACCTGATTGGCTGCCGAATCGGTAGAGTCTATCTTGGCGCGCTCCTTTTTCCTGACTTGCGTTTCCAATTCCCTGATCGCTCTTTTGTAAAAGTCGAAGTTGTCTTTTTGCTCTTTTATTTTCAAAAACTCATCAAAGCTTACCAGCTTGGCATTCATCAGGTTCAGTACAGAGTCCAGCTTGCCTTCTTTATAGTTGACATCCTGCTTCAACTGCTGGATTTGCCGGTCCAGCAAGCCGATCTGCCGGTAATATTCTTTCAGATTTTCATCCGTCTTGGAGACCGTATATTCCTGCAGTGTATTATCTGTCTGGGTAACAGCCACAAGAATGCTGTCAATCTGCATAAGTTTCTGGTCGGGCTGCGCAATGACTTCTACCGCATCCAGCAGTTTGTTAAAGCTGATATAAGAAAAATAAGCGGCTGCTACGAAAGCCATAAAAACAAGACTGAAACCAAAAATCACTTTCGCCTTGATCGCCGATGTCTGATGGGTTTTGCTCACAACGTTATAGTAATTAATACTCTACATGAGGAAAAAATTTGAACCACCGCTGCGGTGGTTAATAAAAATTCTCAAGTAGCGTTTGTTGGTTCAACATAATCATTAAAAACATCATTCCAAACGTCGGGATGATAGTATGGCGTACATCTCAGTTGGCAGAAGATACCCAGGGTGTAGCCTTTTTCTACAATATGTGCAAAAGTGTCCCTGTTATTTTTATCAGTACCTGCCTGTTTTGCTGCTCATATGATGTTAAAAACAGGCTTTTTGAGGTTTTGAGGGGTGTGCTTAGTTTTGGCATATTATTTTATATAGGTAAGATCAGAAAATTATTAAATATTACATTTTAACATCTAACTTTTTTAAAACATGAAGAAATTAATGATTATGGCTGCTTTCAGTTTTTTTGCTGTAGCCGCTGCCAACGCTCAAGTTACACCTGCTGAAACAGAAACGGAAGATACTACTTCTATGCAAATGGAAGAAGCTACGCCTATGCAGGATGAAAGAAAAGAAATTGAACTCAGCGAAGCTCCCGAAGCTGTTCAGACTGCCTTCCAGGATTCTGAATATGCAGATTGGGAAGTGGTTTCTGCATACGAAGTTACTTCCGACGAAGGTACTACATACGAAATGACTATTTCAGACGGTTCTACCGAAGAAACTGTTGTTTTTGATGAGAGTGGTGCCATCCAGGAACAAGAATAATTTAGTAAAGTAAGGGGATACTTTTTATTCAGCCTCGGAGACTATTCTCCGGGGCTGAATTGTTTCATGGCTAACCGCGTTATAAATTATGCCGGGCAATCTGCTAAAAATTGTTCTCTACACTATTCTCACAGGTTTCGTATTGTTTGTGGTTTTATGCAAGCCCGTCAGCTACCAACCTTACCAGCAGACCCGCTATTACCGCGAAACCTTGTCTCGCCTGGACAGCCTTTCTTCTCTGGCGCAACCTCCCCGCAACACCCGCGATACGTTAGAGGCAGGCTGGAGCCGCCGCAATATCACACCCCATACGCCCGTCCGGCTCATGGGCTACGGCCTGAAAGGCAACTATTCGCAGGTACATGATTCACTTTATGTAAACGTCGTCGTGTTCTCCGACGGGCATCAGAAAGCCGCACTGATCAGCTACGACCTGATGATCGTATCTCCGGCGGTAGCACAGGCGGTACAGTTGATGCTGGACAGCGCCTCCCTGCTTGTAGACCATCTCTATTTTACCGCTATTCATACCCACAACGGGTATGGAGGCTGGACACCGGGGCTGGCAGGACAGGCAGTGGGCGGCAGCTATGATCCTGCCCTGGTGCGGCATATCGCTGTACAAACCCGGCAGGCGGTTCAGGAGGCGGCAGCCGGTTTGTCGCCGGTAGCGCTCGGATACAGCCAGTACCCGCTGCCAGCTTTGCTGGTCAACCGCCTGGTGCAGGACGGACCCACCGATGAGCGGCTCAGGGTGATCAAGTTGCAGAAAAAAACCGGGGAGACCGGGCTGATCTGCACTTATGCTGCTCACGCTACGTATCTTCCCTCCCGGTCCAAAGACCTCTCTGCCGACTACCCGGGAGCGTTGGTCAGGCAATTAGAAGCCGACACGGCCATAGATTTTGCGCTGTTTGCTGCCGGGGCAGTCGGGAGCCACAGTCCCCTGAAAAGCAGTTCTTTTTCTTACCAAAAGCTGGAAAGGTACGCTGCCCGGATGGCTACTCCTTTGCAGGCGAACGTCCGGAATGTGCCTGTAAAATACCACCATGAACTACGTTTTCTATCGCTGCCGGTCGCTATGCCCAAACCCCAGCTAAAGATCAGTGAACGATGGTGTGTCAGACCCTGGGTGTTTAAGATGCTTTTTGGCAAGATGGAACCGGAAATTACCCTCATGCAGGCAGGAAATATAGTTTTTATGGGCTATCCGGCGGATTTTTCAGGTATGTTATACGACAACCTGGTCTTTCCTGCGGGCCTTCATGGTGTGGTGACCAGTTTCAATGGGGATTATGTAGGCTATATGGTGCCGGATGCTTATTATCATAAAGAACACCAGGAAACACAAGAACTGAATTGGTTTGGACCTACTACAGGAAGTTATTTTGTAGATATTTCTAACCGTTTACTGAACCTTACGGAAGAAAGCAAGGATCAAGAAGGGCAGTGGCGGATAAGAAGATAAAGTAATGATTAATTTTTTTCAACACCCATCAGTTTGCCCTGCGGGTTAAAGCTCAGCGTAGCCTTGATAGGATGACCAACATAATCTGTCAGAGCTACTACGTATAAAGCAATGCTGCCCGGAAGAAAATGATCAGCGACAGGTGTAAGCATACTGGCAGGGGAAGCGTCTTCCTCGACATAGATTTCCTGGATAGAAAGATGACTGAAGGGGCTTTCCATCAGGCTTTTCATCACCTCGGCCGGGATTTCAGACACATCAATAGTACGCCGGGAAAGGGTTGCCAGGTTTTTATCCAAATGGTTTTTAAAAAATGACGTCTGCACGATCACATCCTGCATAGAGGCTGCCGCGATGATCGCTGCCAGGCTCAACAGGAAAAAAAATTTGATAAATTTCATGGTTGTCTCTCTTAGCGTTTCGCTTAGATAGATAACAAAATCATACCAAATACGTGAGACAGGGTTTTTGTACGTTCTGGGGCATCTTGCCTGCTGTCTGTTGCCATCAGGTGTGGAAAATAAGATACATATTTTGTTGATACTTATTCCCCAATGCTTCAACAGAGGACAAGTTCGGGATTGCAAACGCATCGGCGCCCGATCCCGAACAGCAGTAAGATTGTTTATTATTTTTCCTTGAGGATTGAATATTTAAAAAATATACGCGTTTTCGTTGCACCCAAACGTACTCCCAATGGCATTAATTTAAGAAAAAATTCCTCTGTTGGCGCGAGCCAACAGAGGAATGGCGTTTTTTGCTTAACTCAATGCCATTGAACGCGCACCAGAGTCCTAAACAATCCACAACTTGGCAATATCGGCTTCGAGCAGCAGATGGTCTTTCAGGGAGCGCTGGATGTCGTCTACGATCTTTTCGGAGTATTTTCTGCCGTCGACTTCTTCTTCCAGGATGGCTTTGTTCATGGTGTTGCTGATCTTGTCTTCTCTGTCGTGCATCTTTTCGGCAATATCGGCAGGAAACAGAGAGCGGCGGGCCAGTTTGGGTATTTCTACGCTGGCTACCCAGGTGTTCACTTTATCTTTGGCCCAGCCAAAAGCGCCCCCGATCAGCACAGCCCCCAGGATCAGCCCGATGATCCATCCGATAGGACCGGCCATGAGCAGGGCATGACCGCCGCCGCCCAGTATGCTGGCTACCAGCACGCTGCCGATGATGGTCGTCAGTCCTGCCAGGTTGTCGTAGAGGTCGCCTGCCGGGTTGTCCATGATGTTGGCATTGATGCTTTCCGGGTTGTCTATGCCTATTTTGAGCGCGCCGCTGCCTACACCGTACTTTCTGCTGACCGGGTTGGTGTATTTGTCCAGTTCGTTAGACACTTCTTTGAGCCAGTCGGAAACCTCCGTTGAAATATACCGGATGCCTTCCTGCGATTTCATCCAGTCGTTGAAGTCGCGCATGGTCTTTTGCTGGGTTTCTTTCAGGGTGTCTATACTGCCCGAACGCCATTTGCGGTAGTAGATGTCCGTAAAGTCTATGAGCTTGTCCGTTAGCTTAGGGGTAATAGATTCTATCAGACCGGGAAGCTTTCGCGCCAATATTTCACGGAACTTCTCGCGGTCGGATAATACTTCTTCTATTTCTTCTTTAAACATCGCCATTTTCTTATCAATCCTGCCGGCCAGGGCCAGTCCGCGGGCAATGGCACACTCCGGTTCTTTGCCCCGCTTGACATATACCCCTTCAAATACTTCCTCGCACAACTGTACGGTAAAGTTCATGCGCGAAGCGCCGCCCGTCAGGATGATCAGGGTAGGAGGGTTCTCCCGCGTTATTTCTTTGGCTTGTTGGAGGGAATGGCGGTAGGCTTCCTTCCAGCTTTTGTGGTGCAACTCCGGCAGCGGCGTATCCAGGATTTCCGCCATATCCTTTTGGTAAATATCTATGTCGATATAAATGCGGCCATTTTTACCATCAATTCTTTCGTGGGCGTGAGCGGGTCTGTCGCTGAACTCATCTTCATTGGAGAAAAACTCTTCTTTGGCAATACGGCTCTGTATCTCGCAAAGGGCGCGGTAGCTGGGATGCTCCTTGAATATTTCTTCCAGCTCCTTTTTCTGCGGGTGCGCGTTCAGCGTCCTGCGAAAGATGGACTCGTCTATCAGACCGGCGCCCAGGCGGTTCTCTCCAAAGTCGATAGCGACTTCCTTCAATCCTACCACGTGTGTGAAGTCAGTGGTGGAAGACCCGATGTCGATGATCAGCACCGCGCCCGTCAGTTGACGTACATCGCCTAAGTCGCCAGAAGAGCGCGCATCCAGAAAGGCAGCCCTGGACTCTGCCACAATGTCCACCTGCCTGAGCCCCGCCTGCTCCAACACTTCTTTGTAATCTTTACGGACATCGTCGCTCCAGCCGGACGGGCAACCGACCAGGAATTTGGTATCTTCTCCGCCAGCGACTTTCTTGTCGGCTACCACCGTTTCGTATACCTTGCCCACAAACTGCCGGATGGGCAGCACCACCTCGTTGCGGGTAAAGTCAGGGCTTTTGAACATGATCCTGAGATTATGCTGTCCCTTTTGTTTGTAGGCATTGTCGCCAATGAGGATGCCTTTGACGGGATGCTCCGCTACGGCGGTGATGATCGCCCGTTTGTTAGCCACGATCTCAATGACCTTAGGCTCCGATTCGGTATACAAGGTCGTGGAGGCCATGGCGGACTCTCCATGCCCCAGGTCGAAGCCTACAAACTCCTCTATGGGGTTATCTGCTATGTTGTCGTCTGCGTTCATGTTGTTTTTATTGATGCGCTACCCGTGGCGTTACGACCCTTCCCGTAGAAATAAGCTTTTTGTCTTTCACCAGCGCCGGGTATACCGTAACGACTTCCTCGTTTTTCAGGTTCGGGAAGAAATCAAAAAGATCATCGTTGTTACCGTCGTAATAGACCAGCTTGATATTGTATTTGGACAGCAGTCCGGCAACCCGTTTGGAGTTGAGCATCGCCAGTTCCCGGTCTTTGCTATCGGCGGCTTCCACCATGCCCTGAAAAAGCTCCAGCAGCCGCTTATCCTGCTCGATAAGGTTACCGGCAGGCTCCAGGTTTTTGCTGTCCAGCAGCGGAACGAGCTTATCGGCGGCGATCAGCAGTTGGCGAAAGTTAGAGATATACGTGTCCGGGTCTACCAGCACCTCGTAGCGCACCTCGTCGGGAGCGTAGCGGTTTCGCTTGGAGCGTTTGACTTCCTTATGTTCATGCCGCAGGTTAGCAAAATACAGGATCAGTTCACCGGCGATGACTGCCAGACCAGCGCCCGCCAGCAGTTCGTAATATTCCGGCTGGGTCAGCCAGAAGAAGGCGACCAGGCAAAGCATGATCACTGCCTGAAAAATCTTGATGGCCGGCTGGTACCGGGAATGCCCGATCAGGGCGATGCTGCTTTTGCGCTCCTCCTGCTTCCAGGCTTTCACCTCGCTGGCGGCAAGGATGAGTAGCGCAGCCGCTTTCACTTGGGCGATCAGGCGGTCCAGGGAGACTTCGTCGATAAGCTGCGCACTCCTGATCTCGCTGCGGATGCTGTTCAGCACATTGTGCGTGGCTGTGATGACGTTTTCTGCATGGACGGCTTTGCGGATGTCCTTGCGCAATGCATCCGCTTGTTGGTCAAATAATTCTACGAGCATGGCTTCTGGTCATATGTAGCTTCCTGGTTTGTTCAATTTCTTGCTACTAAATTAATAAAATTCCAATCTAATCACTCTGATTTGCTTTTCTATTCAAGTGTAAAACAAATCAAGATACCGGTCAAACACAAATACCCGGTTCCGGCTATGCCCTGTAGACTCTTTAAGGATACCCGCCTTTTCAAAATCAGCGACCAGATCATTAGCAGCCTTCTTACTTAAACCGCTGATTTCTTTTACATTGCCCACGTGCACCACCGGCTTTACAAAAAGCTGGTTGAGTAGTGTCATGGCGGAATGAGTTTTACGCCCAAATGTATCGGTAACGTGTTTTTCCATGCCTGCTTTTAGTTCTAATACACTTGACAAGGTTTGCACAGCTTCCGTAGAGGTTTGCGCTATGCCTACCAGAAAATACTTGAGCCACTGGGTCATATCGTTTCTGGTACGTACAAAGGTCAAATTGTCGTAGTAGAGACTTTTATTTTTTTCAAAGTAAGTCGACAGATAAAGTAAGGGCTTTTCTAAAATACCAGCGCTTACCAAAAACAACGTGATAAGTAAACGTCCAATGCGGCCATTGCCATCCAAGAAGGGGTGAATGGTTTCAAATTGATAGTGTGCAATAGCAATACGTATCAAAGCAGGTACGGCAATATCATCATTATGGAGGAAATTCTCCAGATCGCCCATCAAAGGTGCTACGTACTGGTGATGCGGGGGCACAAACACAGCGTCGGATGGGCTACTGCCTCCAATCCGGTTTTGGCTGGTTCTAAATGCACCAGGCTGCTTGTTTTCACCTCGTACACTATCTAACAGCACAGCATGAGTATTTCGCAACAAGCGAGAGGAAATGGGTAAAGTTTCTAAGGCAGCCATTGCCTGGTTTATCGCTTTGATATAGTTATTGACTTCTTTCCAGTCGTTTCTCCTTTCAGGCTGAATGTCTTCTTCAGCAAGTAAAGCCTCGTCAATCTTTGTTTGCGTACCTTCAATACGGCTGGATACTACAGCTTCTTTGGCTACATGGAGTTGGATAAACAGATCAATGTTAGGCACTAAACGAGCAAAAGAATTCAGCTCCCCCAGCTTTACTGCAGCTTTTTCCAGCAAATAATTTATTTCAGGGTTAATCCAGTTCCACTGTTGATTGATTGTGGAGGGTACGAAGTAGTGGTAATGACCGACTCCCTTCTCCCTATGACCGGATGTATACCTTTCCAGTGAGATCATGGGTTAGTATTTTTACTTAATGCAGGCAAAGTAAACTAAAGCAATCCATAGTTTACTTTAGAACAAAAAAGTAAACTAAAAATCTAATTCACTATGTATAAAACGCTCAATCATCCTTGCAATTATGGAGTAAAACTCCCGATTTGCAAGGTTCGTTATAGATTTTTTGCTATACGAAAGCTGTTAACGCTTAAATTTATAGGATAGGTTGACGCTAGATTACGATTGTTTCAAGCCTGCGACGGATCACAACTCTGCAAATGTAACATGAAATGTAAGATTTGCAGGGTTGATGATAGCATCCTTAAAGAATATTATCCGCAGGAATATCGTCGTGTTGACAAGAAATAACAATGAGCAAGCGGAGAATAAAGCTATCGATCTATGCACGAACGAATTATGATACAACATATTAAACTAATTAACGCACAACTTAATAAACTAATTAATGCACAACACAATAAACTAATTTTCGTACGACTTCATAAAAGAACTAAAGCACACTTATGGCTACCCCTTCAGAAAAATTGGCACAGTCTCTAGAAATTTAAAAGGTCTTCAAGAAGGCGCTGCCGCCATACGATCAAATGATTTAACTCGCACCCATCGAGAACGGCTGGTTAAGAATGGCTTCCTTCATTATAGCTTATCCTGCAAAGCCTTGAGTTGGTCGGTATGTTTTTTCGGATTCAAGTCAATGAGTTTTCGGATATTGGAAAGCTTCCACTGGATAGCTGGTAAATCTTTTAATACCGCAAGGGGAAACAATGCCCAATCCGGCGTACCTTTCTTGAAACTGATAAGAAAAAATTTGTCAGTATCCGTTAAATGAGTGTGTATTTCTTGAACCAACCGGACTCGTGCATTCTCATAATCTTGATAAGTAAAAGGAACAGTCGTCATGCCTGAAAACTGGGCATCAAAAGCCAAGCGTTGATCCAGTAATAGGGCAAAATACGCAGCAGAAGATCAACCTGAGCATGGTATATTGGGGAAATCATAAGTTTGCCAATTCTTTTGGTATGCTGATTTGAAAGTTGGAGACATACACTCCCCCTTTTCCAATCTTTCGGTCTCCTTTTCCTAAGTCAATGCCTGATCGATCAACGAAGTGCATCCATTGGTGTCCGGCTTTATCTGCCATGTACAGGAAAAGCCGTTTGACCTTGATTGAATCGCATGTCTCGAGTAATTCCTGCACTATTTTAGGACGCAAGTTTGTTAACCCTTCCACGATCTGATAACATTCTACCAAATCCAGTTTATCTGGCGAAAGATAAAGGCATTCTACTATTGCCCGTTCCGGTCCTGATATGGCAATACGAAAGGTATCTTTCTGGTAATGTATTAATCCTGTGTCATGGGGGAGAACAGATGTTTGGATGTGATAAATGGGCTGTTTCCAATCATGATTCTTGAACCAGGCAGGCAAATTGGTCTGAGGCGGAGAGAAAAGGAATATTTTTTCCTGAGTTAAGCGAAAATAATGCGCCAACCCTTGTAAAGAAAGAGCAGTAAGGGCACCAACATGAACTTTTATATCAGCCTGGCTTTGAAGCGCATAAAGACCACCTTTCCAATCCACTCCATCATTTGGCCGTATGAAAGCGCCAGTGCCGATGGATTTCAACCAGCCGCTTTTGCGATAGTGCTTTTGCAAATCATAGGATATCCCTATACTTGCCAGCCAGGAAGCTAATGAAACCGTACCAGTTTTATGCTTGTCAAGCAATCTCTTTATTTTTTGGTCGCTATGGGTAGTCATACTACCAATATTAGCACATTTTTAAAGAGATACAAGTATTTTAATAATATCCACTGCCATCGTTTTTGAGAAATATACAGCGTTACAAAAATGGTTGTCAACAAAAAAGCCACTCACAATTTTACTTGCAAATGGCTAATAAGGGAGTGGGTCCTGTAGGATTCGAACCTACGACCCCCTGCTTGTAAGGCAGGGTAAGCATATTTATTTATAGTTTTATATATTTATTTTTAATCTTTAACTTATTGATTTACAGCAAAATATAATAAAGTGTCTTATTTTTTATTTTGTTTGTTTATAGTTTTTTATCAAAAATGTGTATACTTTTGTGTATACTTTTTTGACATGGCAAAAGAATTAAAAGCTAACTCGGAAGTCATTCTGCATAAAATTAAGATTTTGAAGGATGGCAGACATCCCATTGCTTTGAGAGTTACCTATTTAAGAAAAAGAAAGTATTATGGTATTGGCGAAAGAGCCAACGAAGAAGAATGGAAGGAAATAAACGCCAGGAGACCCGGTAAAGACTTTAAGAAGATCAGGAAAAAGATCGATGAGTTTGAGGATAGAGCCGAAAAGGTAATGGATCAACTCGGAAATAAAGAAATTCCTTTTTCATTTGAGAATTTTGAAAAGCAATTTTTTAGAAGTAAAAACAGTGTTACAGTTTTCAGCTATTTTGATCTTCTAATCGACGATTTGTTAAAGCAAAAGAAGATAGGGAATGCAGACGTTTATCGGGATACTAAAAATGCTTTAGTTGAATTTCGTAAAAAGAAGGACCTAACTTTTGATGATATTACCTACTCTTTTCTATGTCGTTTAGAAACATTCCTTGGCTCTAGCAACGCTATTAATTCTATCAGCATCAGAATGAGAACCATCAGGGCTGCCTACAATAGAGCGGTAAAAGATGGAGTAGCCAAGAAGGAGAACTACCCCTTTGATGATTATAAAACCAAACAAGAAGCTACCCCTAAAAGAGCGATTAGAAAGGAGCAAATTCAACTTATTAACAACTATGAAGCGGCAGTACTTTCAAAAAAGTGGTATGCAAAAACGTATTTTATATTTAGCTACTTATGTCAAGGAATGGGGTATTCAGACTTGGCTTTTCTGAAATGGAGTGATATTAGAGATGGACGGATAGAATATAAACGTGTCAAAACAATAAGCACCTCTAAAAATCCTCAGTTCATTTCTATTAAGATAACCGACCAAATACAGGAAATCCTTGATCATTTCAGAAATTTTAAAACTGACTACGACGATTACATCTTTCCTATATTAAAAAAGGGAATGGAGCCTCGCACTATTAAAAATACGATCAAATCTAAAAGGAAGAAATTTAATAGTCATTTAAAAGAAATATGTGCTGAAGTTGGCATCGAGGGTGATATTACTTCTTATGTAGCTCGGCATACCTGGGCCACGGTGCTTAAAAGAAATGGAGTACCTATAAGCCTGATCAGTCAGGGGATGGATCATAAATTAGAAAAAACCACAGGTATTTATCTGGGGAATCACGATTATGAGAACCTTGACAAAGCTAATGAAGGGCTTTTGTAAAAAGTGACCTAACTACTCGATAATCCACTCTGAAAACTTTGTAGCATTTTT
>JBBSNI010000049.1:0-22214 GCA_038232695.1 Cytophagales bacterium | reverse complement strand
TGGTGGCAACGTCCTTGAACCCGGAAATCTTGGACTTCCGAAAAGTAAGTTGGTATTTGCATTCACAAAATTAACTACCTTAACCATATATCCCTATTTTGGTGCGGAAACCCTATATAAATTATGAGCGTATTAGAAAAAGAACGGTTATCTTTATTATAAAGTAGTAATATTTTTTTTGGATTTATTTTTTAATAAATTAAACTTTGAAAATCAAATTTTTACAAAATAGTTTTTAAATATGATAATAATTGATAACGCGCTAAAGGTCAGACAGGATACAAATAATCCCATACGTGTAGGTATTATTGGTGCCGGTTTTATGGCGCGCGGGCTGGTTAACCAAATTGAACGGTACATAGCCGGCATGCGTGTGGTAGCTATTTGCAACCGCAGTACTGATAACGCCAGGCTTTGTTATCACAAGGCAGGCATCGAGAAGGTTAGTGTTTGTGATTCCCCCCAGCAGTTGGATGAACATATTGACAGAGAAGCTTACACCGTCTGTAACGACGTTGAAATAATCAGCCAGGCCAGGCATGTAGACATTGTGGTGGAGGCTACCGGTACTATTGCTTTTGGCGCAGAAGCTGTGTTGAAAGTATTGCGTCAGAGAAAACCCGTTATCATGTTGAACGCTGAGTTAGATGCTACCTTAGGGCCTGTATTGAAGCAATACGCAGACCGCTACGACACCCTCTTGTGCCAAAGCGATGGAGACCAGCCTGGGGTTATCATGAATCTGTATCGCTTTGTCAAAAATATGGGCTTCACGCCCCTGGTTTGCGGCAATATCAAGGGGTTTCTGGATGTTCGAAAGAATCCTACGGATATGATAGAATTTGCCACAAATGTAGGACAAACGACCAGGATGATCACTAACTTTACGGATGGCACCAAACTTTCTTTTGAGCAAGCCTCAGTAGCCAATGCTACCAACATGGGCGTTGCCCAAAGAGGGATGAGCGCCTACCGGTCTACCAAACATATCGATGAACTCACTTCCATCTATGATGTGGACCAGCTAAGAGCACTAGGCGGAATTACAGACTTTGTAGTAGGGGCGAAACCTGGTCCGGGGGTCTATGTATTTGCTACTGCTGAAGATGAGTTTACTCAAAATTATTTGAAATACCTTAAATTAGGTCCCGGGCCCTTGTATAGCTTCTACGCACCCTATCATTTATGTTTCTTTGAGGTGCCCAATTCTATCGTACGGGTTTTTCAGTTTAATGACCCCGTAGTAACACCCCTCGGGGCACCTGTCGTAGAGGTGATCACAGTAGCCAAGCGGAATCTGAAATCCGGTGAGGTTTTAGACAGTTTTGGTGGATACCTGACCTACGGGCAATGCGAGAACGCCGACATCTGTCACCAGGAGAAATTACTGCCCATCGGATTGACAGAAGAAGGAGTCAGACTAAAGAGAGACATTTCCCAGGATGAAGTACTCACGTTTGACGATGTAGAATTTGATAAAGACAGGTTAGTATTCAAATTGTACCGGGAACAGTTGGCTTTGAACAAAGCGGAAGTTCAGGACAAAAAGTCCTATGAATACAATCTCTAAATTAATTAGCCGAGGGTTGGTGTAAAACAGTCTTCTCAATAATATCGCAGCATTCATGCAACTGCTCTTCTGTAATGACCAGCGGGGGCGCAAAGCGGATGATGTTGCCATGCGTCGGCTTGGCTAACAAACCATTTTCTTTGAGTTGCAGACAGATGTTCCAGGCCGTGCCGCTGTCTTCCGTATCATTGATGACGATGGCGTTGAGCAGTCCTTTTCCCCTGACCAACGTGACCAGCTTTGTTTTGCTGATCAGTTGCTGCATTCTTTCCCGGAAGATCGCGCCCAGTCTTTCGGCATGGTCTGCCAGCTTTTCTTCCTCCACAACCTCCAGGGCAGCCATCGCCACGGCACAGGCCAGCGGGTTGCCGCCAAAGGTAGACCCATGCTCTCCCGGCTTGATGGCAAGCATTACTTCATCATCAGCCAACACCGCCGATACCGGCATCACGCCGCCTGACAAGGCTTTACCCAGGATCAGAATGTCCGGCTTTACGTTTTCATGCTGGCAGGCGTAGAGTTTGCCGGTACGGGCAATACCCGTTTGCACTTCGTCGGCGATGAAAAGTACGTTTTTGCTCTGGCATAAGGCGTAAGCTTTCATCAGATAGCCTTCGTCCGGCACCACCACGCCAGCTTCTCCCTGGATAGGTTCTATCATAAACCCCGCGACGTACGGGTCTTCCAACGCTTCGCTTAACGCTTCCAAATCGTTGTAAGGAATGATTTCATAGCCTGGCATGTATGGACCAAAACCACGGCGGCTCAGCGGGTCGGTGGAAGAGGAAATCGCGCCCAGGGTGCGCCCCCAGAAGTTTCCCTGGGCAAAGATGATCTTTGCCTGGTTGTCGGGCACACCTTTGACGGTGTAGGCCCATTTGCGGCAAAGCTTTACGGCAGTCTCGCCGCCTTCTACGCCTGTATTCATGGGCAGCACCTTATCGTAGCCAAACAGGCGAGTAATGAAGGCTTCGTACGGGCCCAGCATATCATTATAAAAAGCACGGGAGGTGAGCGTAAGCCGCTGGGCTTGCTTTGTTAGGGCCCGGATGATCTTAGGATGGCAATGCCCCTGGTTGACGGCACTGTAGGCAGAGAGGAAATCGTAATATCTATTGTCTTCTACATCCCAGAGAAAAACGCCGCTGCCCCGGGTCAGCACCACCGACAGGGGATGGTAGTTGTGGGCACCATGTTGTTCTTCTAAGTCGATAGCTTGCTGGCTGGTGGTAATCGTATCCGTCATATCAGTGGGTTGTGTTTGCATACGCAGGCGCGAGTTTATATTGAACGTCAAAGGTAAAAAAATTAACCAGGTCTTTTAAAAGAAACTATTTTTTTAGATATTTGCAGCCTTCATTCAAAAAAAGAAAGCACAGCGTCATGGCTAAAGTTTGTCAGATATCAGGAAAAAGGCCCAGGGTAGGGAATAATGTCTCGAAAGCCAACAACAAAACGAAAAGGAAGTTTTATCCTAATTTGCAGAAAAAGCGTTTTTACCTACCGGAGGAAGACCGCTGGATGACGATCAAAGTATCGGTATCTACTCTGAGAACGATCAACAAAAAGGGATTGTCTACCGTTTTGCGGGAAGCCAGAGCTAAGGGAACTGCAATTATCTAATAGCTTGTTACCTGCTTTGAGGGTAGCGTTTGGTTACCTCAAAATACAAAACCAATAACACGTAAATTAATAGTAAGATGGCAAAGAAAGGAAAAGGCAACCGGGTACAAGTCATAATGGAATGCACCGAGCATAAAAACAGCGGTCAGCCAGGCACTTCCCGCTACATTACCACCAAAAACAGAAAGAACACCACCGAAAGGCTGGAAAGAAAGAAATATAATCCCATTCTAAAAAAAGTGACTGTTCACAAAGAAATTAAATAATCATGGCAAAGAAAACCGTTGCAACGCTTAGAAACCAAAACGTAAAGGGTTTCGCTAAAGTGATCAAAGCTATCAAGTCGCCCAAAACCGGTTCTTACACCTTTAAAGAAGAAATGGTGCCGGTAGATATGGTCAAAGACTATATAGCAAAAAAATAGTAAGTCCGTCTACATTAAACATTAAGCCCGCTCAGGGCTTTTTTTGTATGTGGGTATTGAGATGATAAGCACCTATGTGCTAAACCTTGAGCATTGAGTGTTGAGTGTTGAGTGTTTAAAATATTCAACCGGGCGCCGGGCGCACTCAATATTCAATACTCAAGTGTAAGTGCTTGACCAAAATAATTACAATTTCAAATTTATCTGCCTATGGGTCTGTTTGGTATTTTTTCTAAAGAAAAAAAAGAGTCTCTCGATAAAGGGCTGGAGAAAACCAATGAAAGCTTTTTCTCCAAAATGGGCAAAGCCATTGCAGGCAAGTCCACCGTTGACGAAGAGGTGCTGGACGAACTGGAAGGCATTCTGGCGACCAGCGATGTAGGCGTAGATACCATCATCAAGATCATCAACCGCATCGAAGCCCGCGTGGCCAGAGACAAGTACCTGAGTACGTCCGAGTTAGACAAAATCCTGCGGGAAGAAATTGCCGCTCTGCTTACAGAAAACGATAAACCATCGGCGCAACAGTCACGTGCCAATGATTTTCATATTCCGGCAGATCATAAACCCCATGTCATTATGGTGGTAGGCGTCAACGGGGTAGGCAAGACCACCACCATTGGAAAGCTCGCTGCCCAGTTTAAAAAGCAACAGAAGAAAGTGATGCTGGGCGCGGCTGATACTTTCCGGGCTGCCGCCGTAGACCAGCTCAAACCCTGGGGCGAGCGCGTCGGGGTACCCGTCGTATCCCACGGCATGAATACCGACGCTGCTTCCGTCGCCTTCGATACGGTAAAGCAGGGCGTAGAACAGCAAGCCGATCTGGTGATCATAGACACCGCCGGCCGGCTGCACACCAAGATCAACCTGATGAACGAACTCTCTAAGATCAAGCGTGTGATGCAGAAAGTCATTCCCGAAGCGCCGCACGAGGTGTTGCTGGTGCTGGATGGAAGCACCGGTCAGAACGCTTTTCTTCAGGCCAAAGAGTTTACCCGCGTTACGGAAGTTACCGCGCTGGCGATCACCAAACTGGACGGTACTGCCAAAGGAGGCGTGGTGATTGGTATCTCTGATCAGTTCAAAGTGCCCGTCAAATACATCGGGGTAGGAGAAAAGGTAGACGATCTACAGGTCTTCAATAAGATGGAGTTTGTAGATTCGCTTTTTAAGAAATAAGCTACCGCACATACAGCAGCACAGTGCTCAGGCTGATGCTTAAACCCACTACATGACCTGCCAGGATTTCTGCCGGGGTATGTTCGTGTAGGTACAGCCTGGCAGACATCACCAGCCCGCTCAGTACGATCACAGCGATCAGAGGTGTTAACACGGAAGCCTGTGGGTCTCTAAAACTTAAACCCAGCAAAAAACCGATCCATCCCCCCGTACTGGCGCCATAGGCGCTGATCTTGAAAACCAGGGTAGTCAGGGTCACGACGATGATGATCAGCGTAGTAGCCGCCAGCACCACCACCAGCGCCAGGTTGACCCTAAATTTGGCAAAAAACATATAGGTAGTGATCACATAAAACAGGCTGGTGAAAAAAAAGGGCAGTAGCCTGTCTTTCCTGTCGGACATAGACAAAGCTGCCAGCTTGGAGCCGCCCAGCATTGCAGAAAGCCGCAGGGCAGTGATACTGACCATGGGCAGCAGAAAGGTAGTCACAAAAACGGCTGACAAAACGTAGCGGACATTTTCCTGGCTGATCGGCCTGACAATGGAAGGGGTGAAGTAAAATAACAAGGCAAACAGGGAGGCAGGCATAAGCAGCGGATGCATCAGGACAGACAGGGCAATGGCTAATTTCCTGAGCATCAAAGTTCCTTTCTTAACCGGGCCACCGGTATTTGCAGTTGTTCTCTGTATTTGGCTACGGTTCTTCGGGCAATATTGTATCCCTTGTCTTTTAACAATTTCTCCAGCTTATCATCCGACAAAGGTCTTCGCTTATCTTCGGCTTCTACCACTTCTTTCAGATAATTCTTGACTTCCCGGCTGCTCACATCTTCGCCCGAATCGGTGGCAATGCCTTCGGAGAAGAAGTATTTGAGCAGGTAAATACCAAACTCCGTTTGTACAGACTTGCTGTTGGCTACCCGGGAGACCGTAGAGATGTCCATGCCAATTTCGGTGGCAATGTCTTTTAGGATCATAGGCTTGAGCTTGCTCTCATCGCCCGTCAGGAAGAACTCATACTGGTATTTGATGATCGTCTCCATGGTGGTGAGCAGCGTATGCTGGCGTTGCCGTATGGCGTCGATAAACCATTTGGCAGAGTCTAACTTTTGTTTGACAAACGTGACGGTCTCTTTGAGCTTTTTATCGTTCTTTTTGCTTTTGTCATACGCCTGTAACATTTCTGAATAGGAACGGCTGATCTTCAGTTCGGGTGCATTTTTTGAGTTAAGGGTAAGTTCCAGTTTGCCATTGTTGTTGGTCAGAATAAAATCTGGCACGACATATTGTGTGCGGCTTGCAATCTCTGAGCCGCTGCCAGGCTTGGGATTAAGCTTGATGATCAACTGTATGGCTTTGCGCAATGAGTTTTCATCAATACCCAGTTTCCGGCAGATCTTATCGTAATGCTTTTTAGTAAATTCCTTGAAGTCATCGCGCAGTATTTCGATGGCAATGCGCGTGTATTTATCCCGGTCAGGTCTCCTTTCCAACTGAAGCAGCAGGCACTCCTGCAGGTCGCGTGCCGCAATGCCGGGCGGGTCAAACTGCTGTATCTTTTTCAGAATTTCCTCCACCTCTGCCATATCCGTCTCAATGTTCTGTGAAAAAGCCAGATCATTGATGATCGCATCCAGGTCACGCCTGATGTATCCATCGCTTTCGATACTGCCCACCAATTGCATAGCGATGGTAAATCGCTTTTCATCGAGGCCCAGGAAGGTAAGCTGGGAAAGCAGTTGTTCGTTCAGCGTCGTAGCACTGGGAATGGGCATATCCCTGTCTTCGTCGTCGGAGAAGTTGCCGTCGCCGTACATTTTGTAGCCGTTGATCTCGTCTTCCGCCAGGTAATCGTCTATACTGATCTCTTCGTTCAGGTCTTCTCTTTCTGCTTCATCTTCTTCGTAATCCTCCTTGTCGGCAGCTTCCTCTTTGCCTTCTTCCAGCGCAGGGTTGATTTCCAGTTCCTGCTCTATGCGCGTTTCGAGTTCAGCCGTAGGAATTTGTAGCAGTTTGATGAACTGTATCTGCTGCGGCGATAGTTTCTGACTTAACGATTGATTTAAACCAAGCTTCTGCATGTATCTGATCCTTTACCAATAAATCCCGTTGTGACTTCAAATTTATTATATTCTGGCAAATCTTTGATAAAAACGGTAAAATATCGTTGTTTTGATCATGTCTTTTAGTACATCAGTAAGATAATGACGGAAAAAAAGAATTGTTGTGGTACTGCCTGCCTTTTTACCTTCCAAGACAAACCTGCTTAGCGTATGCTCTCAAAAAGAATTAAGATAAAAAAGCTATTGGCAGAAGCTCCTTCAGAAGCGCAACAGTTGGTGAAAGGTTGGGTCAAAACCCGGCGCGGCAACAAAAATGTGTCGTTTATTGCCTTAAACGATGGTTCTACCATCCGTAATCTGCAAGTGGTAGCAGAAGCAACCGCCATCAGCGAAGAGGTTTTGAAGCGGGTAACCACCGGAGCCTGCATCGCTGCCAAAGGCAAACTGACCGCCTCCCAGGGAAAAGGACAGTCTGTAGAACTTCAGGCCGAAAGCATTGAAGTGCTGGGTGATGCTGACCCGGAGAAATATCCCTTACAACCCAAAAAACACTCCCTGGAGTTTCTGCGCGAGATTGCGCACCTGCGGCCCCGCACGACTACCTTTGGCGCAGTGTACCGGGTACGTCATGCGATGGCGTACGCCATTCACCGGTATTTCAACGACCAGGGTTTTTATCATGTACACACGCCTATCATCACCGGCTCGGATGCTGAAGGCGCCGGAGAGATGTTCCGGGTGACGACCCTGCCGCCGGTAAGCCCGCCGCTGACCGAAGAGGGAAAAGTAAACTACCGGGAAGATTTTTTCGGAAAAGAAACAAACCTTACAGTATCCGGGCAACTGGAAGCCGAGTTGGCAGCCCTTGCTTTGACGGAGGTCTACACTTTTGGCCCCACTTTTCGGGCAGAAAACTCCAACACCTCTCGCCACCTGGCAGAGTTCTGGATGGTAGAGCCCGAAATGGCTTTCTATGACCTGAACGACAACATGGACCTGGCAGAAGACCTGCTGAAATACCTGATCCGGTACGCCCTGGAGCATTGCCAGGACGACCTGGCCTTTCTGAACCAAAGATTTCTGGACGAAGAGAAGGACAGAAAAAAAGAAGAGCGCAGCGAAATGTCGCTCTCCGACAGGCTGCAATTTATCCTGGCGAATGATTTTGCCAGGGTCACATACACCGAAGCCATTGAGATACTCATGAACTCCAATTACAATAAAAAGAAAAAGTTTCAATTCCTGATAGAAGCCTGGGGCGCTGACCTGCAATCCGAGCATGAACGCTTCCTGGTAGAAAAACATTTTCAGAAACCTATCATCCTCTACAACTACCCCAAGCACATCAAAGCCTTTTACATGCGGCAGAACGATGATGGCAAGACAGTAGCGGCGATGGACGTGCTTTTTCCGGGCATTGGCGAGATCATTGGCGGCTCACAGCGGGAAGAGCGTTATGAAAAGCTCAGCAGCCGGATGCAGGAAATGCATATCCCGCAGCAGGAGATGGAATGGTACCTGGACACCCGTAAGTTTGGCACCGCCACTCACAGCGGATTTGGCTTAGGCTTTGAGCGGCTCATGCTGTTCGTCACAGGCATGTCCAACATCCGCGACGTCATTCCTTTTCCACGTACTCCTCAGAATGCTGCTTTTTAACTTTGGGGTTTATAGTTCTGAGTTCTGAGTTCGTAGTTCGTGATGAACTTAGAACTGTGAACTTAGAACTCAGAACTACAAACCTAGAACATTAAAACAAAGATGCCTACACCCTCGCAAATCGTCGCTTCAAAGTTTCCTTTCTCTCCTACACAGGGGCAGCAGCGGCTGTTTGCACTTTTAGATATTTTTCTGAGCAGGGAAAAGCAGCATCGTCATGCGCTGCTGCTGAGAGGCTATGCCGGAACGGGCAAGACGTCCCTGGTGAGCGCACTGGTCAAAGCGCTGCCCACGTTTAACTTCCGCTATGTGCTGCTGGCGCCTACCGGCAGAGCCGCCAAAGTGATGGCAGCCTATACAGAACGCAGCGCCTTTACCATCCACAAGATGATCTATCAGCGGGCGGCTGACCCTACAGCAGGCCGGTTGCAGTTCAAAAGAAAGCGCAACTATGCCAAAAATACCCTTTTTGTAGTAGATGAAGCTTCCATGCTGGCCGATGACCCTACGCTGGGCAGCCCGGGCTTGCTGGCCGACCTCATCCAATATGTGTACGAACACGAATCTAACAAACTGATGCTCATCGGCGACGCTGCCCAGCTACCGCCGGTCGGACAGACGCTCAGCCACGGACTGAATGCTGACTACCTGGAAAGCGCCTTTGGCCTGAGCTTGCTGGAAACAGAAATGACTGAAGTGATGCGCCAGGACCTGGACTCCGGTATCCTGTTCAACGCCACCGCCATCCGGGAGCAAATGAATGAAACGGCTTTTAAGGTAAAATTCAAAACCAAGGCTTTTACCGACGTCTACCGCATGACGGGGCAAAAACTGGAAGACGGGCTGCGGTATGCCTATGATAAGTTTGGTAAAGACAATACGGCCATCATTTGCCGCTCCAACCGGCAGGCGGTACAGTACAATCGCTATATCCGCAACCAGATTTTTTTCTATGACAGCGAGATCGAGGTGGGCGATTACCTGATGATCGTCCGCAACAATTATTTTGTGCTGGAAGAAAACGCACCGGCAGGTTTTCTGGCCAATGGCGACTTTGCCGAGGTGAGGAAAGTGATCAATTTAGAGGAAATTCATGGTTTTCGCTTTGCTACGCTGACCTTACAACTGCTGGACTATGCCGAACAGCCGCCCTTCGATGCCAAAGTGATCTTAGATACTTTATACACGCCGACCACTTCGCTCTCAGAAGAAGACTATGATAAGCTCTTCAAAAGCGTCTTTGCTGATTACCAGGACATGAGTACCAGGCAGGAGCAGCAAGAAGCCATCCGCCAGGATTTGTACCTGAATGCTTTGCAGGTAAAATTTGCCTATGCGCTCACCTGCCACAAAGCCCAGGGCGGCCAGTGGGATGCCGTATTTGTAGACCAGGGCTATCTCAACGAGGATATGATCAACCAGGAGTATATGCGGTGGCTGTATACGGCGGTCACCAGGGCAAAAAAGGAGTTATTTCTGATGAATTTTGATGAACAATTCTTTTAGGATAGGAATTTTTTCGGGAATAGTTTTTGTTAACCGTATCATAAAACCAACTATTAACGATCACTTATCATGAAAAAACTATTTCTATTGTTTGCAACCGTGTTTTTCGTTGCACAAGCTTTTGCCCAACAAGCTTCCAAACCGGAAGAAGCAGACGGACCTAAGATCGCCTTTGCCGAAAGCACCCACGATTTTGGCGATATTGAGCAGGGCGCTAAAGTAAACCACATTTTTGAGTTTGAGAACACAGGCACCGAACCCCTGATTCTGTCCAACGTATTGACTACCTGTGGCTGCACAGCCACCAACTGGCCCCACGAACCTATTGCCCCCGGAGAAAGCGGTAAAATAGAAGTTTCCTTTAACAGCAGCGGCAAGATGGGTAAGCAAAACAAAGTGATCACGGTGGTATCTAATGCCCTCAATGCCCAGGAAAGGGTGAAGATCATTACGAATATTCTGCCTGTTAAAACGGCACAATAACATTACAGCTAAAAGCTCTGGAAAGCCTTGTCATATCAACATGACAAGGCTTTTTTTATGTCAGGGGCGCCTCTTGCGCCTTATGGCTGGAAGCTTCTTTCATTTGGTACTCCCAGATCATTTTTTCCATCACCTCAAAAGCCTTTGCTTTGATCAGGGGGACATCTTTCTGTGTTTTATCCTGTGTGATGATAGGTTCTCCGAACTTTACGTAGATCGTGCCCGGCATGACGCGCCCTGTGCCCGGCGGCAGCAGTTTCCCGGCATTGATCACCACCATCGGCAGGATGGGCGCCTTGGTTTCTACGGCTATCCTGAAAGCGCCATCATAGAAAGGTTTGAGCGGCTGGCTGGTCCGGTTCATGGTGCCTTCTGCAAAAATGAAGATAGAGATGCCGTTTCTGATCAGACGGACCAGCTTTTCTACACTTTTTTTACGACTTTCTGCATCAGAGCGGTCTACGATGACGCAAACCGTTTTGACGATAGCACCTAATACAGGAAACTTCATCAGCTCTTTCTTGCCCAGCGGCCGGAACTGTCCGGGAATAAAAAGGGGCATAGCAGGCGCATCTAAAAAGGAGGTGTGGTTGCTTACATAAATGTAGGCTTTGTGCTGGTGGAGATGATGGAGTCCTTCGGCCTGGTAGCGAATACAGGTAAGCTTTGAAAACAGGGTAGCCCAAACTTTGATGGCTTTGTAGCTGATGGTTCTGCTGCTTTCGCCAAACAACAAAGGCGAAAGCATCAAAGGCAATAGCAGCAGCATAAAACTGATGAAGACCAACAGCACCCAGCCGGCGTACAGCTTTAGAAGTATTGATTTGACAAACAAGACAGAAAACGTTTACAAAGATGATAAATGAACAACATCATAAACAAAAAGCCGGATACATGATGTAACCGGCTTTAACAATCAAATATTAACAAATCTAAATCAAGCAGATATTAAGTAGCGGCATTAGCCAAGCCTAAAGGTAATAGGGAGTACCATCCTTACCCTAACGGCTCTACCACGCTGTTTACCGGGCTTCCATTTGGGGGCTGATTTAATCACCCTTACCGCTTCTTCGTCGCAACCAGCGCCTATGCCTTTGATAGCTTGTACATCGGTGAGCGAGCCGTCGGTGTTAACCACAAACTGTACGAAAACTTTTCCTTCTACGCCCATTCTTCTCGCCTGGGAAGGGTAATTCAGGTTTTTAGATACATACGTGTAAAACGCTTGCATACCTCCCTGAGGCTCGGGCTGATCTTCTACAATCATGAAGATTTCGTCGCCGACTTCTTCTTCAGGGGCTTCTTCAAACACCATTTCCTCGATCTGGGTGTCTTCAGTGATTTCAACATCCAGGTCGATTTCTATCTCTTCTTCAATTTCTTCTTCATCGGGTACTTCGATAATTTCCGGCTGTTGGATCTTGGGCGGCGGGGGTGGCGGCTGCTCGGTAGGAGGTATCTCCATAACATCCTCAAAATCACTTTCTACTTTTCCGAGATCCACCAGGCTGCTGTCGTCAGAAGACTTCCACTCAAAAGCCAGGGTGATAAGAGCCAGACTAATGACCAGGCCAATGCTCAAATGCAGACCGGTCTTTTTGCTTAAATCTGCTCTTGGGGTTTTCTTATCTTCCATAAAAAGTTTGCTTTTAAATTACGATGTAATAATAATACGAAATTTACAAAAAAGAAATAACGTAAGCAAATAGTTTTTAAAATAAATTGGATTAAAGCTTATATATAATATAAAATAATCCATATCCCATCAGGCAGCCCGTCATATTAGCTATTCCGTCGTACCACTCCAGCATCCTGCCCGGCGACAAACCCTGCGTAATCTCTAATAGTATGGCAAAGGATAATGATATAAATAACGTGTATTTTACCGCATTGTTACGCAGCAACGTATACGTGTACTGTTTGGTAAAGCCTACGATCATCAGCAGCACCAGCACACAGAAGACGAAAGCGTGCGCCAGCTTGTCTACACTAATCAGAGAATCAGTTTTTACTTTGGGCATATACTGCCCCGGCATCAGGACAAGCACCATGATAAGCAAAGCCCATAAAATCGTATAAAAGTTATAGCGAAGAAACATGCGGGGAGCGGATGCCTTTAAGCGCCTACCAATTCCTGGTACGCGGCAGCGTCTAACAAGCCATCCAACTCAGCCTCATCGCTGATGCTGATCTTGATCATCCAACCTTTTTCATAAGGGTCTTCGTTCACCGACTCCGGGGCGGCTTCCAGGTCGGGGTTTACCTGTAAGATTTTGCCGGTAATAGGCATAAACAGGTCCGATACCGTTTTGACCGCCTCTACCGTACCAAAAACATCACCCTGGGCAATATCTTCGCCTTCCGTTTCAATTTCTACGTAAACGATATCGCCTAACTCGCTCTGGGCAAAATCTGTCACGCCTACATAAGCTTCGTTGCCTTCTACTCTGATCCACTCATGGTCGGTGGTGTATTTAAGATCCTGGGGTATATTCATGGTTTGAATTTTTGCTCTAAAAGTACGCTCTAATTTTTTAACTGAAAAAACATTTGTTAGGTTATTCTACTGCGCCAGATTAAACCGTACCTGCGTACCAAATTCCGTCACCGTCCGCTTATACGAATTAGTCACTTTAGGATCGTTTACCGTGCGGGCAAAATACAACTGCACGTTCAGCTTTTCGTTGACCCGGTAGTCTACTGTAGGGCGCAACTGGAACGTCAAATTGCCGTTGGTGATGGTATTTTCTTCCTCTATTTTGCGCTGTATCGTTTTGGTGTCTTTCAGCGACGCGGCTACATTAAAGGTAAGGTCGTTGTTCAGCGTAATGGTTTCTCCCTTCACGCGGAACGGCAGCTTAAACTTAGACTTGGTAAAGCCTATATTGACCGTCAGTCCCCGGCTGGTAAGCTCGGTTACCTGGGTATTGGACAGGTTCAGCGCCAGGCTTCTCTCCGTATCATAAGAAATACGCCCGGAAAGGCTGCTTTTCATCCTGACATTGATACCAATGAGCGGGGCAAACCTTTCGGTGATGGTCACCTGCTGGATCACATAGGTAGGTACAAAGATACCAGAGTCGCTGGCGATAGAAGCAAACGGATAATCCGTCACCCGCCCGTCCAGTTCGAGGTCGTTCTCGTAGAGCAGCGAATTGTTAAAATTGTTGACGCTGTAAGCTGCATTGTAAGCATGAGAAATGGTCAGTGACTGGAAAGCATTGGTAAGACCTGGCGCCAGGCGCGGCAGACCATTATAATCTATCCTCCAGTTGGGCAAAGGAATCTTAGGAAAAGGGCTGAGCTTTACCTTGTTAACGTCCTGTCCCGAGTACGCTGCCAGGAAAGCCGGGATCAGCACATCCTGCGAATTGGTGTTGTAGCGCGCCGTTTCAGGATTAAAATTAGGATTCTCCTGCTCCAGCCGGCTCTGAATGATCGCGCGGTTGGCTTCAAACTGCTGGAATATAGCAGAAATATTGTCGCCGTTGCTGGGGTTGAAGGCGGTAGGCAAGGCATAATACGTGATGTTGTACGTGCCCGAACGCGACGGATTCAGCGGAATGAAAGTCCCGGTACTGTCGTTCCTCCTGAAAATTTCCTGGTAAGTAGCCGTCGTGGTTTTCTTGAAATCCAACTGGATGCGGAAGTCCCGGAAAGGTTCTACATCTGCCCGCACCCCGATGTTTTCTGTGCTGGACTGCTGAAAAGGCATGGTCAGGTACGAACTGGTGGCCAACCAGCCGTTGTCCCTGGCGCGGAAGCGTATGTCAGGGTCCTGGCTGCCTAATATAAAAGCCAGCCCGGGCGAGGCAAACCCCTCGCTCAAACCAAACAGGAAAGGGGTAGGCTTATAACCGGGCAGCAACGTATTATCGCCCAGGTTATATGTGACATTAATAGAGCGCAGCGACATGAGCACCCGCAACATGCCTTTCAGGAATTTGGGATCGGCGGCGGGCTTGGCTGCTGTGCTGTCCTGGGCGCCTGCGGAAGGCTTGGCGGGAGCCGCCGGGCGGGCGGTACCGCCCTTAGAGGGTGTGTTAATTTTCTGCAAAAACTTTATCTTATTGTAAAGCTGCACCATGTCTATCTTTCCGGTCAGGCTTTGATCGCGGTTGTTCTGGATGATGTTGCCCAGTGTATCGGCCTGGCTGATCTTGCCGGGCGTATAGGCGCCTGCCTGCCAGGTATAGCCTGCACCATATCGTACGTCGGCATCAATCCAGTTGGTCAGCGGCAGTTTGTCGAAGGGCACTGCGTAGGTGGCTGTAATATTCTGGTCAAAGCTTTTGAGCCTGCCCAGCTTTTTGAGATTGGTAAGCAGCGTATCCTTTTTCGCTTCGGTATCTATCTCGCCCAGGGGTTCATCAATAATGGAGTAAGCACGTGCCCCATAATCCAGGGCGAGGCTGTTGGTCAGGTTCCAGTTCAGGTCATACAGGCGGGAGAAAGTAAACGCTTTCTCGTAAAGCGTCTCGCTTTCGCTGAAAGGGCGCAGGTTGGCATCCCGGAGCAGCGTCTTGACAAAGCTGCGGTTCAGGTCTGCCCGCACACTCACGCTCGAAGGCAGGGGCGAGAAGTTAAAATCTTTGATCAGCGCCAGCCAGGGCGAATTCAGGGCTTCCATATTGCCGAAAGGCGCAATGCTTATCTTCGGAAAAGAGTAGTTGTAGCCTACCCCGCCGCGAATGAGCCGCTGCTCGTACAGGGCGGTGTTAAAGTTGCTCCTTTCTATATCGCTGTAGGCATAGGAGAACGTAAAGTTGGCCAGGTCATAGAAGTGAGGCGTGGCATCTTGGCGGAGCTTGATCTTCTTTACGTTGGTAAAATTCAGGCTTCGCCGTACCGACTGGTCGGTGACAATGTCCAGGTAATCGGCTTTTTCTTCCGACGGCAGCGAGAGGATAGAAGCGTCCAGCGGAATGTCCGGGTCGCGGGGGTCAAACTGGGGGACAATGTTGGATCTTTCGTAGCTGACATACATAGGCACCTGTACGCCTAACTTTTGCGGCAGCATTTTTTCCACATTAACATTCGCTGAGATGTCGTATTCAGTTGTTTCCTCACGGCTGCGATCCGAGATTTTAGACTGAATGCTGCCAAAGCCATAGGTCATATGACGCGCCGAGGCGGTGACGTTGGCCAAATCCGCCAGCTTGGTATTGACGCGGGCATTGACTGCCCAGCCGCTGCTGCGGTCAAAGTCACCCACGCGCAACTCATTAGCCCAGATACATACCGACTGGGCGGCCCGGTCGGTGGTGGTGGTAGGGTTGCGCACGCCGATCATCACGGTTTGTACGTTGCTCAGGTCAGGACGACCCACTACGGTGATCTTGTATTTGCCTACCGGTTTGGCATAAGGCAGGGTAATAGGTCTGCCCAAGCGGTTTCTTTCCGATTTGATGGCGTACAATTCATCCAACTGGATGTCAATATTATTGGCTTCCGGCCAGATCACGTTTTCATCGGCTACACCGGCAGGCGACATGACCAGGGGAAGTTCTATTTCGTAGTAATTCTCGGTGAAGTCTGTACCCAGGCGCAGCAAGCCGTTCACGCTACTGTCGGCGGACGTCTCGCTTTCGGCATGGAGGAACATGCGGATGCTGCCGTAGTTGATCAGGTCCAGCGTCATGTTCTTGAAGGCAGCGCGCGAGTCGCCGTCTTTGAGGTCTTCCATACATAGTTTGATCGACTGCTCATTGACCCGTCGGTCGATGGCAGAGGTATTGTCGCGGTCGCGGACGACGCCCGGCGGCAGCCGGTAGGGCGAGCCGTCGCCGTCGTTGGTATAGTTTTCTTCTATGTTGGCTACCGAAATCGTAAATCTTGGGTCGTAGGCTTCGTTGTATTCAAACACCCCCTTATCGTAAAGGTCGCCGGTATAGCGCCGCCACTGGCTGCCTACCATCTGAAATTTGACAAAACGCAGAACCGTCGGCTGGGAGAAACCTGTCAGATACGTACGGATATACCGTATGGATTTGAACCCTTGTATGCTGCCCTGCACCCGGTCGGGCTGACGCACTGGAATTCTGAACAGATACCAGGTCACATCTTTGTGATTATCGGGAACGATCTTATCCACGATATAATTCTGCCCTACCTGCATCCTGTTAGGTCGCAGGTCAATTTCATATTCGTAATACTCTTCCAGGTCGCTCAGGGTGTTGTCCCGGTTGAGGTCTTCGTTGTCGGGCTGCTGGGTACCGGCGGTGGTAAATGCCTGGTTGCCGTTGATGATGGGCGTATTGCCTTCAGGGTTGTTGAAATTTTTATAACGCTCCACGATCTGTGCATTGCCGGCGTTGTATTCCGGCGCCAGGTAATGCTGAAAATTATCTGCTGAAATATCACCGCTGATCCTCTCACGGGCGGGGGCAGGAATGGCATTGGTAAAGCCACTGTAAAATTCAGCTTCCTGGTCGTTTCTTACCCCATCGAAGCCCACGTCCTGGTTGCTGCGTGTCTCGGCGGAGGTATTGTCAAAATTTTCTGTCAGAAACTGCTTGGTCGTAACCCTGCCCAGCTCGGTCACCTGCACATTTTCGCTGCTGTAGTCTTCCGGCAGGCCGTTTTCAAAAAAGTGTCTGTTGTCGGGTATCACATCCTCCGACACGCTGCCCAGGTTGAAGACCAGCCTGCCGCCTGTGGTATTGTTCGTGCCCTCGCCGCCATTCTGCACCTGGCCGTTTTCGTTGTTGATGAAAGGGTCCATCAGCCAGAACTCTATATATTCTATGTTAGATTTATCAAAATCCACTTCCGAGGTGATCGCGCGGGTAATGCCGCCCCAGTTGGTCTCCGGGTCTGGCAGCCGTCCGGCATCGGTCAGATTTGGATTATAGTTGTAAGGACCTCTTTCCGAAGGAAAATAAGCTAAGTCGAAAACAGGCAAAAAAGTATTGATCGTCTGCTGGTTCTGTTGGGGGAATACTTCCTGGGGAAGAATCCCCCTTTCGTAATGATTGATGATGTCTTTGGGAATGTTGTCAGGCTTTTGTCTGCCTGCATAAAAGGTGCTGTAGTCTACCGTATACCAGGCCAGTTTGGCGCGTTTGTATCCTTTGCCCAGTTTGCTGCCTGCCTGTGGCGTTTTGTCAAACTGCCCAACATCGGTCGCAGGTGTGGCTGCCAGCGTCCAGGTGCTGGACTGCGACTGCCCGCCCAGACTAAAGGGGGTAATGGTATTTTCAAAATCATCAATATAAGAAGTGCCATCGCCATTGATAATGTTAGAAGTACCCGGAATGAGTTGGGCAAACTCCGCACTGAAGGTAATGGTGGAAGGCTCCTTGGTCTGCACGATAGGCAACAGGTCTACCATCCGGGTCAGGAAGCGGGAGTCTTTGCGGTAGTTGATGTCAAAACCATACTTGGTGTTCCGGGTAGGCTCATCGCCTATGGAGGGGCGGGTAATGACAGGGCGTTCGTTCAGATAGAGCACCGTAGCCCCGATGTTGATGTCGTCGTTTACCCGGTAATCCAAGCGCGTACCTAGCAGGGTTCTCTGCTGGAAGTTAAAGAGGTCTTCTTTTTCGTAGGTGATCTGAATGGTTTTGCCCGAGCTTAATACGCCTTCGTTCAGGATGCTGACCCTTCCCAGGTTATAATCTACCGTATAGTCGACGCCCTCGGTCAGGGGTGTGTTACCGGCGATCACCTGCACGGAGCCTTCCGAGATATTGATGCCAGGCAGGGTGATCTCATTGGCGGAGCCTGCAATAAAGCTCCCCGTCAGGAAAAACTTGTTTTTGGTCGTCAGCAGTTCCGCATCGGCTTTAGTGGTTTCATAGAGGGCGTCGTAGACATACTTGTTGATCAGGTTAGGCTCCGGGTCGCCCTGGGAGATGACCTGCCTGAGTTGGTTGCCAAAAGGCTCCAGCACCGGGAAAATGATGGTTCCCAGGTCCGGGTCGATGGTAATGCCTTCTACGAAATCAAAGTTACCATCCGGCTGGGGGTCATTGTTTTGGTTCAAATCATCCAGCCCTAACAAACGGATCAGGGGTATATCTTTGGTGTTTTCTCCTTCGTGCAGGCTGGGGTTGTCTATGCCCGAATTATCATCGCGGTAGATGACTCTTAGCTGAAAACCTTCGCGGCTGATCTGGGTAGCGTTCAGGGAATAGATGTTCTTCATCATCAGATCCCAGGTAGGCACGTTGGTGTTGATCTTGGTAGGGCGCAGCAGTTTGAGAAACACCGCCGCGCTGTCGGGAAGGCTTTGGTAGTCTTCGGTCAGTTCGCCTACTTTATAAGCACGTCCGTTGTAGGTATACTCAAAAGCGACCGCCAGCACCTCATCATTCTGTAATTTCCGGTTGAGCGACAGATACCCCAACTGGCTGTTAAAGGTATACTCTCTTTCGCTCAGTTTGCGGGCAGAGGTGATGACCTCAAAGTCGGTGGCTTTGACCAGGTTAAACTGGTCGGAGGCCAGGATTTCGCTGGCATTGACTGCGTTGCGGATGCCCGGTGTGTTTTGCAGGCTGGTAAACAGTTGATTGGCATCGTTGCGGGTAGGACCCTGAGCACCCGTACCAATTTTAGGGTTATTTTCGCGGTAAATGGCTGCTGTGTCTCCTTCGCCCAGGTCCATAAAGGCCGCAAAATTGCGCAGCGTTTCGGTGTTGTTGTTGCGGTTCAGCACATATACTTCTACCCGTGTCACGTTCACTCCTGAGATGATCTGGGGAAGCGCTGCCAACCATGTTTCATAATTGTTCCGAAAAAAGTGCCCCAGGAAAAAGTGGCGGTTTTCGTCATAATCCGAGCCACGAATTTCAAAGTCACGGGTCTGAGAGCCTCCTTCTACCGTCACGGCGTCGCTGCTGCCCCGCTGTACGGAAGCTACGCTGGTGACAAAGAGCCTGCCGAATTGCAGTTGGGTTTTGAGTCCGAACAAACTTTGCGAGCCAGTGATCAGGCTGTTGCTCACGGGCAGGCTCACATTGCCTATCTCTATCTTTTTGATAATTTCCTCAGGATAGCCGGTATATTCTACCTTAACATTGTTCTGGAAATCAAAAGAATTGTTGTTATCATAGTTGGCCGTGACGGCCAGCTTATCGCCTATCTTACCCGTCACGTTCAGGCTGATCTGCTGGTCAAAGTCAAAGGTGCCGTTGCGTTGCAGCCGTACAGGCACCTGGGGGTTGTTGATACGCTGGAAGCGTCCACCGAAGTCCAGGGTGACAAAACCATTGGGGCGTATGTCTACAAAAGAGCCACCAAAGAGGCGGTCAAACACCGGCGTGGTATAGATAGGCGGGATGAGGCGGCGTCCGCTGACGGCGCTCTCGCCATCCAGCCCTGTGGAGCGGTCGCGCCAGTACTCTTTTCTGATCTGCCGGTCTTGTAGCTCGGAGTATTCCTCGAAGCTCATATTGGTCGGCGCCCTGTAGTTGATGTCGCCTAATTTCTCGTAGATAGAATAGTTGATGGTTGTGTCGGCCGTATCCAGCTTTGGGGTTACTTCCAGCATGGTAGGGTCGCCGGGGAACAGGGGCGAAGGGCTTCTGCGGTTAGAAAAAGGGTCGCCGAAGCGGTCGCTTTGCTGGAAGGTAGGCCGGGTGCTCCTGCGGTAGCCTAAGTTGCGCGTAGAATCCTGCACTACCGTATCCTGCGGCACGGTATCGGCCGGGACAGTCGTTTCCTGTGCCCATACAGATGGGCATACAAAGCAGAACGTCAGGCAACATGCCAGCCAAAGGGGACAACAGACGATGCTTTTTTTGCTTACAAAACTTCGTGGCTTTGTATTAACAGACAGAGAAATAATGACTGATTCGTTTTATGTGGTTTTTAGTGATAGCTTGATCAACTCTTCCAGTTTTAAAGCAGAAAGCTCGTTTTTTTTCTGCCACTCACTCGCCGCTTTTTCAATGCTTTTTTCGGCTACGATCCTGTTGACACCCAGGGTAATCAATGCTGATAACGCTTCGGATTTTAAGGTATTGTACCCGCCCCCATAGAATCCCTGCAACTTTTCTGAAGAGCCGCCAGACAGCATTTCTTCCTTCCTTATTTTATCCTGAAGTTCCAGCACGATCCGCTGGGCCGTCTTGGCGCCTATGCCTTTCACGCGCTGCACCGTCTTCACATCGCCCTGCGCGATGGCTGCCTTGAGTTCTTCTACCTGCATGGAGGAGAGCATCATGAGCGCCAGGCTGGGTCCTACGCCGCTGATAGAAAGCAGGTCCAGAAAAAGCCGTTTTTCTTCCGGGTGGGCAAACCCAAAGAGCAACTGTGCATCTTCCCGTACGTACAGGTAGGTGTGCAGCTTGCAGGTATCGTTCTGCCCGATCAGGTTAAATGTATTGAGCGAGATCCTAAGCTCATAGCCAACGCCCTGCACATCGATGACCGCATAAGCAGGCTCGCGGTGGATCAGCTTTCCTTCTATGTAAGCAAACATGCGGATTTCAAATTTGCGGCTAAGCTACAAAAACTCAGACAGATAACACAAGCGCAGTGGCAGGGTAAGTGCGGAAATAACAGAGAATCATTCAATTTGACCGCTGTCAGACCGGCCTCCGGCAGCATACTTTCAGGTATTGTACAAAATATATCACGAAATGCCGGAAAATAATTAACTTTGGGCGGGGCAAATGGCATAGTATTTCCTTGTAATGTTTGGTTCGTTTATGATGCTTTTTCAGCATGTGGCATAGTTGCTATACAATTATTCTTCTTACTACCTGGTTCCAGGCCATTGATCCGCCCTCTCCGTTGCCATCCGGTGAAGCGGATAGTCTTATGCGCGGTCTGCAAGGGGCAGCTTCGCCCGAAGAAAGAGCCAATTATCTGAACGGTCTGTCTTACTTCTACGAGCGCAAACAACCCGATACGGCTTTTTACTATGCAGAGCAGGCGCTGCAGGCTGCCCGGAAAGCTTCCTACAAAGCCGGCACGGCCAAAGCCTATGTCAACCTGGCGGCTTACTACGCCCACAATACCCGTTATAACTACGACAGCCTTTCGTTTTATCTCAACCAGGGGCTTGCTATCTACCAGGCAGCGCAGGACTCTTCCCAGGTGGCGCAAGCCTATTACCGCCTGGGCGAATCCTGCTTTCGTAGCGACAACTATCTTTTGGCGCGGCAATATGGGCAGACCGCCTCTGGCATTTTTAAGCAGTTGAATGACCAGCCGCTGCTGGCGCACACCCTCATCCTGCTCTGTGAAACACAAAACTATTTAGGCAACAATGCGCTGGCTGCCAACCGCTGCATAGAAGCCCTGCGTCTGTACGACGAACTGGATATGGAAGAAGACAAAGCAACGTTGTACAGAGTACTGGGCAGTGTCAACCTGGATATGAAGATCTACGACGACGCCAAACAGTACCTGTTGCTGGCTATCGGGATCGCACAAAGGCATGGACTTAACAGGGAGCTTTCTTCGGCTTACATCAGCATGGGCGAGGTGTTGCTGCAACTACAAAACTTCGAGGGTGCGCTGGACTATTTTAAAAAATCTATTGCACTGGAACGCACCCAGACCGGCGATCCTACGTTGGGCACCAGCTATGCCTACTATAGCATAGGCAGGACTTTTATCATGCAGGGCGAAAATGAGCAGGCGCTGAACCTGCTGGAAGACGCCATTCGGATTTCCGAACAATACGGTAACCTGCCCCTGCAAGCGAAAGCCTCTTTAGAACTTGGAAAAGCCTACTACAACCTCAACGACCTG
>JBBSNI010000048.1:0-22328 GCA_038232695.1 Cytophagales bacterium | reverse complement strand
TATACAAATTATATAATCTATATACCTTCTGGTTTATACTTATATACCTCTTACCTATTTCTTCTTCATTCTTCCTCTCTCCTCTTTCTCCCTCTCCTCTCTCTTGCTTCTGTCTTATCCAATATCTCAATGAACTTTTGAGTTTCCACCTGCCTGAACTCGCTAAAAGAATGCTAAGCCGTCTTGCTGTGGAAAATACAAGTTTGAAAACCGCAACGATCCCGTATGGATCGTTTTAAATTTTTGTTTTCAATACGCTAAGATGATCTTAAAAAGAAAACATCTGAAGCTGTTGTGATTGGTCTTTCAAAATCGGATCGCAAAGGTGAAAGTTTTATTTTTAATAGTCAAGATTTACTCGTAAAAATTTTCAATCAGACTGATTAAAAAGTTGTTTTTTCCAATCACGGATTAGTAAAACCCGTCAGGGGGCATGACAGTTCCCGGTTATGAAAAAAATTAATAAAAAAAGCATGACAAGTTTTTGCCATGCTTTTTAGAAGTGTTTTCGGGCGTTTTTACTGGCTGGCCAGCCTTTCAGCTTCTCCAAAAAGGTTGAGCGCTTTCTGGAAAACGTCGTTGGTTTCATTGAACACCGGGTAAGCTCCTTTGTTGCCCCATGCACTCCTTGCAATGAGGGCTTTTATTCTGTTATCTATGAAGCTTTTTGATTTGTTGAACTCCTTTTCATTATAAGTAACTCCGGCACTCTTAGCCAAACTAACGAAGCTGTCTATCATTTTATCAGACACTTTGAAATTTTTCACATAGCTATCAATATCCATTTTCTTCAACTGGCTCTTATGATCTTCATAATAGAGCAATGTATATTCTCTGAAAACATTGGTACCCATTATCTGCCGCAGGTAATCAGTGCTGGCCATCGTATCCAAAGGCACAAACTGGTCTGGCATGATACCACCTCCGCCATAAACAGTCCGTCCTTTATTCAACGTTTTGAATTTTAAGGAATCATCGAAGTGAATGCTATCCATATTAAAGAGTTCTCCATGTTTGATGCGGTTCAGTATATCCTTACTGTACTCCTCATGGTTTTCACCATAAGGCTTCTGGATAGAACGCCCACTTGGAGTATAGTAGCGGGAAATGGTAAGCCTCAGTTCAGAGCCATCGTCCAAAGGAATAGGCATTTGTACCAATCCTTTACCAAAAGAACGGCGGCCTACAATCAGGGCGCGGTCATTGTCCTGTAATGCCCCAGCTACGATTTCAGAAGCGGAAGCACTGCCTTCATCAATGAGCACGATGATAGGCTGCTTTTCAAAAAGTCCTTCTTTATAAGCGCGGGCTTCAGAGTTGTAGCGGGGCTGTTTGCCCTCTGTATAAACGATGAGCTCGTTGTTAGGCAGCAACTCATCGGCTATGTTGATCGCCCGGTCCATGTATCCGCCTGGATTATCCTGTAAGTCGATGATGAGCTTTTTCATACCCTTGCTTTTGAGATCGCTCAAGGCTTTGTGAAACTCGTCGTAGGTAGTGGCAGCAAAGCGGCTTACCTTGATATAACCTACTTCCTTGTCTACCATATAGCTTACATCAATAGATTCCTGGGGGATTTTATCGCGGATGATGTTAAAGCTCAATACCTCATTCTTTCCCCGGCGTTTGATGCCTAATTTTACTTCACTTCCTTTGGCGCCCCGGAGCATACCAAACACATCCTGGTTATCTATGCCGATGCCTGCCACGTTTTTGCCGTCTACTTCTACAATTTTGTCGCCACTGGCCAGCCCGGCTTCTTCCGAGGGGCCGCCGCTGAGAGGCGCTACCACATAGATCGTATCTTTAAAGATGTTGAATTCTATCCCAATTCCTTCAAATTCGCCTTCCAGTTGTGATTTGGCCAGTGCAAGTTCTTCGGCGGGAATATAGACAGAGTGAGGGTCCAGCTTTTCCAGCATTTTGTTAATAGCTGTCTCAACCAGTTCGTCGGTCTGCACCTCGTCTACATAGTCGCGCTGAATGTATTGTAATACTTCTTTGAATTTCAGGTAGCTGCTTACCAGGTTATTAGGATTGCTACCTGTATTGACCATCGTAGCGCCAATAAGAATGCCGGCTGCTACGGCAAGAGTCAGAAAGATGGGGAGTCTGATCTGGAAATTAGAATTTTTTGTTTTGCTCACGGTAATCCACTTTAAAGTACATAATCAATTATTAGTTTGTTATCTGCTTAAAGGAAACACCAGGAAGCAGAGACAGCAACATGCTGGGTCGGGGAATTTATGTCAGAATAACATAGTATATCATATTTCGTTCTTTAAACTTGAATATAAAACTACAATCTATTAATTTTATTAGAGACATCCACACAAAGTTGCCTATTTTTGCATTAGTTTGGTTAAAAAAGAACAGATGAATATCAATATCCAGAAAAGTATATCGGAAATCGTTGATGAGAACTATGCCTATGCATCTGTTTTGTATTACTTTGGTATCAGGTTCTATGACTATGACGAAAAAACATTAGAGCAGGTTTGCCTGGAAAGAGGCCTTGACGTACATCATGTCATTCACAGTCTGGAGTCTGTAGAAAATAAAGAAGACAACCATCCCCTGCCACTTTCTTCTTATCCTATTGATATTATCATTGAATACCTCAAGCACACGCACTTCCTGTTTATTAAAGAACGCCTGCCTTACCTCATCAAGCTGATCAAAAACCTGCATACCGCTGAACACCCTCAGATCGTAGAAGATTTACAGTTTATTTTCCCATTGTTTGTAGAAGACCTGATCTATCATATTTATAAGGAAGAAGATGAGTTTTTTTCCTATGTTCTTTCTTTGGGCCATGCTTTGAAACAACTACAAATTTCTCCCCAGTTTTATTATAACATGGAGAAATACTCTATACAAGACTTCGCCATAGAACACGATATAGACGAAGACGAAATGAAGGGCATCCGCAGCATTACCAATGATTACGACATTGGGCAGATCGAGTGCCTGCATCTGCGGGTGGTGTATGCCGAGTTGCAACGGTTTGAAAGAGAACTGAAAATACATGCCAGTATAGAAAACGAGATCCTGTTTCCCAAAGCGCTAATGCTAGAAAAACAGGTCAAAAAAGTATTGCGCGAAAAAGCCAGGTTCAACTGATCATGGGAAGGATCATCGGGGTAGACTATGGATTGAAGCGTGTTGGACTTGCCTGCACGGATCCTTTGCAGCTCATTGCTTCTCCTCTGGAGACTGTCCCAAGCCACCGGAGCCTTGCTTACCTGGTTGCTTATTGCCAGCGGGAAGATACAGAAGCCTTTGTCGTGGGGCTGCCAAAAAACCTGGACAACACTGATACCCATGCAACTAAACCCACGGAAGCTTTTGTTCGAAAACTGAAAGAAGCTTTTCCCGGCAAACCCGTTTATTGGCACGATGAGAGATTTACTTCCAAAATGGCATTAGACGCTATGATCGCCGGGGGGACTTCCAAAAAATACAGACAGCAAAAAGAAAACACTGATAAAATCAGTGCTGCTATCATTTTACAATCGTTCTTAGCTTCAAAAAAATGATTTACCCTATCGTATTATATGGTGATCAGATCCTGAAAAAGCCTGCTGAAAATATTGAGCCAGGGTCTGTAGACGTAAAACAGCTTACTTTGGATATGTTTGAGACCATGTACCAGGCCAACGGGGTAGGTTTGGCTGCGCCCCAGATCGGCAAAAGCCTGCGGATGTTTGTCGTGGACAGTACGCCTATGGATGAAGATGAAGGGAAGCCTGGCTACAAAAAAGCGTTTATCAATCCTGAAATCATAAAGACTGAAGGAGAAACCTGGGCTTTCGAGGAAGGATGCCTCAGCATTCCGGGCGTTCGTGCCGATGTGTTGCGTCCTTCCCGGATAGAAATTAGCTACTTAGGCGAAGACTTGCAGCCGCATACGGAAGTATTGGAAGGCTTGCCCGCCCGCATTGTGCTGCATGAATACGACCATATAGAAGGTGTGCTGTTTACCGACCATGTCAAGGGCTTGAAAAAGAGATTGATGAAAGGCAAGCTTCAGAATATCAGCAAAGGCCAGGTAGATGCCAGCTACAAAGTCAGGATACCCGCCAAAGTTTTAAGAAAGTAGTTTGCCGCGCTTTGGGTTTCTGACAGGAGCCAATAACATTTTACCTTATGTATAAGCAAGACACGCTTACCCTTGCGCTGATCCAGACTGATATACACTGGCATAGCATTGAGGCAAACCTGGCGATGCTGGAAGAAAAGATATGGCAGATAGAAACCCAACCCGATCTGATCCTTCTTCCGGAAATGTTCAATACCGGTTTTACCAACGCTGCTGCGCTGCTGGCAGAGCCTATGAACAGCAAAACTTTTCGCTGGATGAAGCAGCAGGCGATGCAGACACAGGCGGTCGTTACAGGCAGCTATATTATCAAAGAAAAGGCACACTATTACAACCGCTTAGTCTGGATGGAGCCCGACGGCTCTTTTGCTTTTTACGACAAGAAGCATTTGTTCCGCATGTCTGAGGAGCATACCGTATTCGCTGCCGGGAAAGAACGGCTTATCTGCCGTTGGAAAGGGTGGAATATCTGCCCTATGATATGCTATGACCTGCGATTCCCGGTCTGGAGCCGCAACCAGGCAACAGCGGACGGAGGATTATCCTACGATCTGCTGGTTTATGTAGCCAACTGGCCTGCCGTTCGGGCAGATGCCTGGACTACTTTACTCAAAGCCCGCGCGATTGAGAACCTAAGCTATGTGGCAGGGTTGAACAGAACAGGCGAAGATGGCAACCAAATAACATATGCCGGTCATTCTGCCATCTTTGATTATACAGGCAGCCTGTTGTGTCCACCGGCAGACCAACCCGCTATCCTGACGGCTACCTTATCTAAATCTGTCCTCCAGGCATTCCGGCAGGCGTTCCCTGCTTATCTGGATGCTGATCCATTTCCAGATCACGAAGGCATCTATTAGACGCTATGCTTGCAAAAGATTGAAGATGCTTTTGATAATGACGATACCTACGAACCCCATGAAAATGTAGCTGATAGTTTTTGAAGATATGGTTCTTGCTACCTTTACGCCTAAAGGCGAACTGACCAGCACACCGGCAGACAAGGTAAGGGCAACAGGAAATACGATATAACCTGCATGAGCATGATGAAATGGAATAGCAGGCTGCTCCAGGCAGTTGTAAATAGTCATACAGGTAGAAGTGATCAAGATCACGCCCAGCGAAATTGATTTTGCCTTTTTGATATCCATATGCAGCCCACCCTTCAGCATAGGCACTACAATGGTGCCGCCCCCCAAGCCGGATAAGGCAGCCATAGACCCGGCTGCGGTACCGGTGATTCCCAGCCAAAGATTTTTTCTTCTGACAGGTTTATTAAAAATAATCCCCGAACCTGTACGGCTAAAAGAGAAAAACAGTATAAAAACCAGAAAAATGATCACCATGATGTTGAAAAGCTCCTTTGAATAGACAGGCGTGTTGACAAAGAAAAAGAGCAGCAGAAACGAGATGATGACACCACCTGCGCCGATCATGGCAGATTCGTGCCAAAAAAACTCCCGGTGGCGCATCAATGCAATAGAACCAAAAAGAGAGGCGGCTGCGGTGCCGAAAATAGAATTGGCGATTACGTATTGGGCTACTTCTGCCTCCGGTACACCTGCATGGGAAAGGGCAACCGGTAAGATCAGGATATAGATAATGCCGCCGCCTATGCCTAAAAGGCCGGCCAGGAAGCCACCTCCCAGACCGGCCACAAAAAGCCATACATAATCATCCATGCATCGTGGTATTAATTTCGCGCTTCCAACAGGGTGTTATACTTTTCGTTATTCTTCAACACATCAATAGCAGACTGTACTACTTTGTCGTCGTCAAAAGAAGCCTGCATTTTGCCCTCGCTTAAATAATAACGGGAAACGATCTCTTCCTCTAAAAGCTCCCTGATCTCTACTTTAAATTTCTGGAGGTCTGATTCTTTGTTGTGCTGTACTTTTTTACGCAACAATGTGATTTGGGTACTGATATCCTGATAGTATTTCTCGTCTTTAGCGATCTCTGTCAGGTCATCAATGGTTTTCTCTACTTCTGTCACATAGTCGTAGTCTTTATTGGAAAGCCAGGAAACAAATTTAGCATAATCAGCATCGGTAAGTTCAAACTTGCCAGCCTCTGTGATCTTCGGATGCGCATAATAGTATTCTGTGGCATAGTCGAACAAGAGGTTTTTGGTGTACAGACTGATAGCAATAGGCGACAATCTTCCTGGCTTAACATCCACATCGGGTGTGATCCCGCCGCCGTCGTACACGGTTCTTCCCATTTTGGTTTGAAAGGCTGTTCTGAGTGAGTCAGGAATCTTGCCAACGCTGCCGTCATCGTTGCGGTGCGTATAGTCAATAGCCTGGATACACCGGCCGCTGGGGGTGTAATACTTAGCCGTAGTCACTTTAAGCTGAGAGTTGTATGTCAAGGGGCGGGTAGCCTGCACCAGCCCTTTGCCAAAAGTCCGCTCTCCTACCAATACGGCCCGGTCGTAATCCTGCAGCACACCAGACACAATTTCGGCGGCTGAGGCACTGCGGCTGCTGGTCAACACCACCATAGGGATTTCCGTGTCTGTCGGGTTGTCCAGCGCCCGGTAGGTTTTGTTCCAGTCTTTTACTTTTCCTTTGGTGCTTACCACTTCTGATCCTTTGGAAACAAATACGTTAGAGACATTCACTGATTCGCTTAAAAGTCCACCGGGGTTATCTCTTACATCAAGGATCAATCTTTTAGCGCCTTTTTCTTTCAGTTCGTTGACTGCTTTATCTACTTCACGACCGGCACCCGTCGTAAAATTGCTGAGTTTGATATATCCTATATCATTGGTAATCATTCCATAAAAAGGCACGTTGTTAACAGTGATCTTTTCTCTTTTCAAACTGACGGGAATTTCTTTATTCTGCCCATATCTTTTGATCATAACCACCAGGTCGGTATTGGCTTGTCCTTTCAATAGCTTACTGATCTCCTCTACGTTTCTATTAGACACATCCACCCCGTCTATCTTGGTGATCACGTCACCGATCTTGAGTCCGCCTTTGTCGGCAGGAAACCCGCGGTAAGGCATCAACACTACATTCTGGTTGTTTCTTTTGCCGATGATCGCACCGATACCGCCATACTGGCCGGTAGTCATCGTACGGTAATCTTCAATATCGTCTTCAGGGATGTAATTCGTATAAGGGTCCAGAGAATTGAGCATGGCATCAATACCTACCTTAACTAGTTTGTTAGGGTTCACCTCGTCTACATAGTACGTATTAACTTCCTTAAATAAGGTAGCGAAGATGTCAAGATTCTTGGCAATAGCAAAATACTGGTCTCCCGGACCATTAAATGCAAACAAAACAACAGCGGCAAGGGACAACACAGTCAGGGACACTTTTCCCAATTTCTTAGTACTCATAAGCGACAGATTTTTTAAAGAGGTTTGATTTTGGTTAAACGATCAAGCGAATCTTTTATTTTGGAATCAATCCGCTGATACGCCTGTTTTTCTTTGGCAATATAGACATAGCCCAATAAAAAGGGAACATCTCCAAAGCCATTGTAAGGTATCGTATGTTTGTGAAGCCGGTAAGCCTCACGCATCTGCCGTTTAATCCTGTTTCTGTCGACTGCTTTTTTGAAATTGCGGCGGGATACACTAAAAAGTACCTGTGTATGCTGTGCCTGGGGGAAGGGAAGATAAAAAAAAAGAAGAGGGTACAGTTTGACCGTTTTGCCCTCTTTGAAGAGTTTTTCTATTAATTTTTTGCTGTGGAGCCTTTCATATTTGGAGAAGCGGTGTGGCACTTGCCTTTGTTGGCGTTAGCCTTTAAGCAAAATAACATTAACTGTCTTGTGCAATATATCAACCGAAGTAGAACAATATGGCAGGCAAAAAGCCGTAAGTTTTTTGCTGGGTTTTCTCTTGTTATCTGTCAAACAAAACCTGGCAGCAACCTGCTTTTAGCTTTTATGCCTTTTTTCGTCTGACACACTCAGTTTCTTTCTGCCTTTGGCTCTTCTTCTGGATAGCACCGCCCTGCCGTTGGCAGTCGCCATCCTTGACCGGAAGCCATGTTTGTTTCTTCTTTTTCTCTGGGAAGGTTGAAAAGTCCTTTTCATGGGTTGCTTGTTTTAATTTCGGGCTGCAAATATAAGTTGTTTCTGTAAGAATTCAAACGGATGTGGTAGGTGTACGCTTTAATTTTTGATAAACCCTTCTTTTAATTATAAATACCTGCTTTGCTTAAAGCCCGCTGATACCTGCGGGCGTTGTCCAGATGCGCCTGCAGGCTGGCTGCAAAGTTATGGTATCCGGAAAAATCCTCTTTAGCGCACATATAAATATATTTGTGATCTTCGTAGTTTAACACCGCATTGATGGCACCAATGGAAGGCAGCCGGATAGGCCCCGGAGGCAAGCCGGTATATTTATAAGTATTATAAGGAGAATCAATCTCTTTGTGTTTGTTCAATACTCGTTTGATGGTGAAGTCCTGTGCGGCAAAGACCAGGGTAGGGTCTGCCTGCAAAGCAATGTTACGGCTGAGGCGGTTATAATACAAGCCTGCTACCGTAGGCGCTTCGTCCATCTTGTTGGTCTCGGATTCTACGATAGAAGCCAGCACGGATACCTCCGTAGGGGTCAGTTGCATGTCCTTTGCTTTTGCCAGCCGCTCTTCTGTCCAGAACTTTTCATACTCCCGGTGCATCCGGTCAAAGAGTTCCTGTGCAGTAGTCGTCCAGAAGAACTCATACGTGTTCGGAATAAACATACACATGATGTTTTCCTGGTTGAAGCCATACTGCCGCACCAGTGCCGAATCCCGCAACAGGGATTCAAAGCGGTCAGCATCTGCTTCCAGGTTCTCGCAAATTCTCTTGGCCAGTTCAGACTTCAGACGAATATTGTTAAAAGTAACTTTGACGGGCTCCTGTTTGCCAGAGCGCAGCAGCCGGATAGCGTCCAGGTTTGTCATGTCCTTTTTCAGCAGATAACGGCCTGGCTTTACAGATTCGTGGTATTTCATGAGCTTAGCCAACACGCTAAAGGACAACAGATCCTGCACATAACCTTCTTTGTCCAATGTGTGTTGTACCTCAGAGAAAGTAGTACCTGTGGGGATTAGCAGTATTTTGTCTTCCTGATCTACCAGTACATTCGGTGTTTTTAATACCTGGTACGCATAGAAAGAGAAAGATACTGTCAGTACGGTGACGATGACCAGCAGAACAATTAATACTTTTTGTCTTTTCATATCAGCCGTAAAATTATTAATTTGCCTGAAAACGACCTTTGATTCATAGCTATTTTACAAAAAATTGTAGCCGTGCTACCTGCTTTTTAAACAAATACGTCCAGACAACACCATTTGCTTTAGGAATGGTTTATTATAAATTTTTTAAAAGCGTTTAACTACCCAACTATGAAAGCAGAACTCATCAAAATCTACCCGGAAAACCCCGAAATAAGGAAAATTGAAAAAGTAGTAGAAGTGCTCCGCAAAGGGGGCGTTATTATCTATCCAACGGACACAATCTATGGCATAGGGTGCGACATCTTCAACCAGGAAGCCATCGAGAGGATATGCCGCATCAAGGGTATGGACTGTGAGAAGAATACTCTTTCCTTTATATGTTATGATCTCAGCCATATTTCGGAGTACATCAAAAACCCGGATACACCCACTTTCAAGATCATGAAGAAAACGCTGCCCGGCCCTTATACCTATATTCTGCCTGCCAGCAGCAAGGTGCCTAAAATGATCGCTCCCAAAAAGAAAACCGTGGGTATCCGCATTCCTGACCATAACATTCCCCGCCTGCTGGTCAAACATCTGGGCAACCCTATCATTACTACCTCTGTGCGCGACGAAGACGAAATAGTAGAATACGCGACAGATCCTACGCTTATTTATGAAAAGTTCGGCAACCTGGTAGATATGGTGATTGATGGCGGCTATGGCAAAAACGTAGCCTCTACCGTAGTAGACTTTACCAACGGTGGTATGGAAGTGATCAGGCAAGGATTAGGCGACCTGGAGCCTTTGACTCAATGACACACAACGCTGTGCTTATTGATCCGCACTATTTCCCCTGTGTTGAATACTTTGCCCGTATTTTACCTTTTAAAAAGATAGTGTTGGAAGTCAATGAACACTATGTAAAGCAAACGTATCGCAACCGTTGCCATGTACAGATCGCTAATAAAATACAACTGCTTACGGTTCCTGTAGAAAAAGTCTCTGGCAAAATGGCAATGAAAGAGATAAAGATCGCTTATCATCAGGCCTGGCAAAAGCAACATTGGAAAACGATCAGTTCGGCTTATGGCCAGGCTCCTTTTTTTGATTTTTTTGCTCCTGCCCTGCATGACATTTTATGCAGAAAATATGAGTTTTTGGTCGATCTCAACATAGCTCTCCTGACAAAATGTCTGGACTTGCTGGAGATGGGCGGTAAGCAACTTACACTTACTGAAAAGTACACAGAACTGCCTGATTCTCAGTTTTTAGACGTCAGGAATAAGATAGGACCCAGGAAAAAATTGCCTGACGATGGTTTTTTCTTACCCCTGCCATATTACCAGGTTTTTGGCAAAGACTTTGTACCCAACCTGAGTGTAATAGATTTGCTGTTTAGTGAGGGTTCCCGTGCCGGTTATGTTATAAATCGCTCAATATCTTGCGAAAGATGAACAAATGCATTCACCGGCTTGTTGATTTCTAACACGAAATTTATATCTTGCTGCAACGCAAAAAAGACAACCTAACTCTCACTTTTACCAAATCTTATATTGTAAATCCCCATTGGTAATTATGGAAGCTAAATTTTCGAACAGAGTAAAAGAAGTAATATCGCTAAGCCGCGAGGAAGCACTCCGGCTTGGTCATGACTATATAGGAACAGAGCATTTGTTGTTAGGTATGATCAGGGAAGGAGAAGGAGTAGCGGTGAGTTTATTGAAGAAACTGGGCGTCTCCCTGGACGAGCTTCGTGCATCAGTAGAACAAGCCACCAAAGGCACTGCTACCGGCAATGTAAAAAACCTGGCCAACATTCCCCTGACACGACAGTCAGAGAAAGTATTGAAAATCACCTACCTGGAAGCTAAAATCTTTAAAAGCCAATTGATTGGCACTGAACATCTGCTTCTCTCTATATTAAGAGACGAAGATAACATAGCGACGCAAATCTTAGAAAAGTTTGACGTCAATTACGAAGTGGTAAAAGAATTATTGGAATATCAAACAGAACATCCCATGGCATCATCTGACACTGACGACAGCGACGAAGATACTTCCCGTATCTTTGGTGGAGGTTCCGGCTCCGGCAGGGAATCCAAAGGCTCCGAAAAATCCAGAACTCCGGTACTGGATAACTTCGGCCGTGATTTGACAAAAATGGCTGAGGACGACAAGTTAGACCCCATTGTCGGCCGCGAAAAGGAAATTGAGCGGGTAGCTCAGATCCTCAGCAGACGCAAAAAGAACAATCCCATTCTGATTGGGGAACCCGGCGTAGGAAAGACCGCTATTGCGGAAGGGCTGGCGCTGCGCATTGTGCAGAAGAAAGTCTCCAGGGTGCTCTTTAACAAAAGAGTCGTCACGCTGGACCTGGCTTCCCTGGTGGCGGGTACCAAATACAGAGGACAGTTTGAAGAACGGATGAAAGCGGTGATGAACGAGATTGAAAAATCTCCGGATGTCATCCTGTTCATTGACGAGCTTCACACTATTGTAGGTGCGGGCGGGGCTTCCGGCTCGCTGGATGCTTCCAATATGTTCAAACCTGCTTTGGCAAGAGGAGAAATCCAATGTATCGGTGCCACTACTCTGGATGAATATCGCCAGTACATTGAAAAAGATGGTGCCCTGGCCAGAAGGTTCCAGGTAGTGATGGTAGACGCCACCACACCGGAAGAGACGTTGCAAATCCTCAATAACATCAAGGATAAATACGAAAGCCATCACCATGTAAACTTTACGCAGGAAGCTCTGGATGCCTGCGTGACGCTTTCTGACCGCTATATCAGCGACCGTTTTCTGCCTGACAAAGCCATTGACGTAATGGATGAAGCGGGCGCCAGGGTACACATCAACAACATTCATGTGCCCGATGAGATCGTAAAGCTGGAAGAAGCTATTGAGAACATCAAGGTTGAAAAAAACCGGGTGGTCAAAAGCCAGAAATACGAAGAGGCAGCCCAACTCCGCGACCGTGAGAAAAAACTGATTGATCAACTGGAGAGCGCTAAGCAAAAGTGGGAAGATGAGACCCGCACCAAACGCTATACCGTTCACGAAGAAAACGTAGCCGAAGTCATTGCGATGATGACGGGCATTCCGACCAAGCGCGTAGCCCAGAACGAAAGCTCCAAACTGCTTGGCATGGCCCAGGAACTGCAAGGCAAGGTAATCGGTCAGGAAGAAGCGATCACGAAACTGGTAAAAGCGATTCAAAGAACCAGGGTTGGACTGAAAGACCCGCACAAACCCATTGGGTCTTTTGTCTTTTTAGGCCCGACTGGCGTTGGCAAAACAGAGCTTGCCAAAGTGCTGGCTACCTATCTGTTTGACAAAGAAGACGCTTTGATCAGAATAGACATGAGCGAGTACATGGAAAAATTCTCCGTGTCCAGGCTCGTGGGAGCGCCTCCGGGATATGTAGGCTACGAAGAAGGCGGACAACTTACCGAAAAGGTAAGAAGAAAGCCTTATAGTGTCGTATTGTTAGATGAGATAGAAAAAGCGCACCCTGATGTCTTCAATTTGCTACTGCAAGTATTGGACGATGGCATCCTGACGGATGGATTAGGCAGAAGGGTAGATTTTAGAAATACGATCATCATCATGACTTCCAACATTGGTGCGCGGGACCTGAAAGACTTCGGCGCAGGGATTGGTTTTGCTACCAAGACCAAAGAGGACAACATGGATGGTCTGATGAAGTCTACCATACAGAACGCATTGAAGAAAACGTTTAGCCCGGAATTTCTTAACAGACTGGATGATGTAATTGTCTTTAACTCTTTGAAAAGAGAAGATATTCATCTGATCATTGACCTGACGCTTAACAAGCTGTTTGCCAGAATCACTGCCTTGGGATACCAAATCGAGCTTACCGAGAAAGCCAAAGATTTCTTAGCGGACAAAGGTTATGACCCGCAATATGGCGCCCGACCGCTGAACAGAGCCATTCAAAAGTACCTGGAAGATGCGGTAGCTGAAGAGATACTGAAGGCGGAAGTTCAGCCCAGCGACATCATCATGGCCGACTATGATGGCAAATCAGAAGCACTGAAACTTTCTTTAAAGAAAAAGAAATTGGAAAAAGAGAAAAAGGAAGATAACTGATCTTTGAAGAGACTCATAAAGAAAAAGGTTGCCTGATGGCAACCTTTTTCTGTTGGCTATTATGTTATGGATTGGTGCTTAATAACTTCCCAAATATTTCCGGATACCCCACTCTACAGTAGCCAGCAACATCAGCACAAAAAACAGCCACTTTAGGTTGATGATAGGTAAGTAGGCTTCGCTGGTATAGATTTTTCCTTTCGCTTCCTGGCTGCTCAGCTTTTCTGCCAGCGCATTTAGATTGGTTTGTTTGAAAAATGCGCCCCCGCTTTCTTCTGCCAACTGCTTTAATATCTCGTGGTTGGCGGTCAGGTCCAGCGCTTCTACCTGCAGGCTTCTTACCGTAAATTCTCCGGCGCTGGTCAGCGTTTGTCCCTCAAAATTCACAGAAGCCTGGTACTGGTAAATGCCCTCCGGCAGCGTGCTGATGCGATACTGAGTATTGCTTTCGTTGGTGACATAGCTGAAATTTTTATTTTCTCCGTTTTCGCTGGTCACTTTAAGGTTTACTTCGTGTCCGTATACCTGCTCGTAAATGGTGTTGTAAATTTCTGTTTCAAAAACGACAGGTTCTGTGTCCTGAAACTCATTTTTTATTGGGTAAACCTTAAACCGCCGCTTGTCTTCTTTGGCAGACAGGTACTGGACCAGTTTGGTGACGAGCGCATCAAAGGCTGTGGTATGATCGTACTTGGCATATTCCTGCAGCCGCCATTTCCACATGCCTTCTGCCAGCATGACGGCGGTTTTCTTGCCCTCCTGCTCACCTATCACAAGCATAGGTTTGTTGGTGCTGACGCTGCCTACTTTCTGAAAAAGCAGGGAATTGGCATTGTTCTTCAGTTCTACTCTGCCAAACGGCACCGTCAGCGGGGGCAACTTTTCCAGCACTGATTGGTTCTCATTACTCATCTGAAATCCGCTAAACCCTGCATTGTATACAGCACTTACCTCGTCGGAATCATTGTTCAGGCTGGCAATATCCACCATGGCGCTGGCACGGCTCAGACCCGGAAGGTCCGCCTGGCTGCCGGCAATAAACCAGCGGGCGCTGGCTTTTTCCAGATACTCATTGACAATAGGCGAAGTGATTCCTTTGCCAGGCAACTGATGAAAGATCACCAGGTCATACTTTTCATTGGCTAACTGTTTGCGGTTCAGGTTGTCATCGGTGCTGAGGATAGCCAGTTGAAGTTCGTAATTTTTGTTGTTCTCAATGGCTGATTTAATGGCTTTGATGTCAGGGTGAGGTGCCTGTGCCATCAACAATATCTTTTCTTTTCCTTCAATAATTTCTATGTAGGCATGTGCCGTATTGTTCTGAGCAGTAAATTCCGTGTCTTTAGGCTTTACTTCTACTATGTAATGCTGTATGCCTTCCTGGTTGGCATCCATCAAAAATTCTAAAGAGCTAAGTCCTTTATTTTCATCAAACTTTAATGATTTGGTCGCTACTCTTTTCCCCCGGTTGCTCACCGTCACTTCTACCGTTTCGCCCGCAAACCCGGTATTGGCGATCTCGGCTACCACAGGAAATTTGTTTCCCTGGTAAGCGATTTTATTATAATACAAAGTTTTTACATTGATATCCTGTTTGGGAACGGTGTCTCCCAGTCCTACCGTGTTAATAGTAAAAGGATGAGGATGATAGGTAGGAGAAATTCCCTGGTTGTAAATACCATCCGAAAAGAGGACGACAGAAGCCAGGTTTCTCCCTTCGTAATCAGCACTGATGGACTGTAGCAATCCATTGATGTCGCTGCTGGTATAGTCAAAACGAAGCGAGTCCAGAGATTCCAGGTCTGTGAAGCTTCTGTATTCCAAAAGATAGCCTTTGTCTTCCACCTCTTTGCCTATTTGCGCTATTGTTTGTTTGAGTTGCTCAATGGTGGCAGAATCCTCCACGCTGGCTACCGACGAAGAATTGTCCAGACCAAGAATGACCACCGGTTTTTCTACCGTATTCATGATCTGTTTGATAAAAGGCCCTACCAAGAGTACACACAGCAGGCTTACCAGCACAAACCGCAAAAGAGACAAGGCATAGCTGGCGCGTTTATCCCAAATATTGTTTTTAAACCCTTTGCTTTTCACGTACAGCAAGGCTGCATATAACAGCCCTACTACCAGGCAAGGGAGCAAAAGCCAGGGAGAGTTATCAAATAAAAGCCGAACCTGTTGCATAAGTGTTAAATAATCAAAGTATAAAGGATCTGTCCGTCTTTTTGTTAAGTAAGCATACCACCATCAACCTGCAACACCTGTCCTGTCATATAAGCAGACCAGTCGCTGGCAAGAAACAGGGCACAGGCGGCTACATCTTCCGGCGTACCGCCCCGCCTGAGAGGAATTGCCTCACGCCATTGTTGTACCGTTTTTTCATCCAGTTTGTCTGTCATCTCGGTCTCGATAAAGCCGGGCGCAATGGCATTAGACCTGATATTGCGGGAGCCCAATTCCAAGGCAACCGATTTGGTGAAACCTATGATGCCGGCCTTGGAAGCTGCATAATTCCCCTGACCGGCGTTTCCTTTGATGCCTACTACGGAGGTCATATTGATAATAGAGCCGCTTTTTTGCTTCATAAAAGTCCTGGTCGCTGCTTTTACCGTGTTGAAAACAGATTTCAGATTGGTGTTGATCACCTCGTCCCACATCTGTTCGTTCATACGCATAAGCAGGTTATCTTTGGTGATGCCTGCATTGTTGACTAGCACATCCAGAGAACCAAAGTCTGTCACGACGTCTTCTATCAGTTTTTCAGCCGCGCTAAAATCAGAAGCATCTGAGCGGTAGCCTTTCGCTTTTATACCCAGGGCACCCAGTTCCTGTTCTAAGGCTTCGCCTTGTGATACACTCGACAGGTAGGTAAAGGCTACATTGGCACCATGATCCGCAAATAAGATTGCAATAGCGCGCCCTATCCCTTTGGAAGCTCCGGTGATCAGCGTATTTTTTCCATCTAATAGTTTCATCTTTGCATTTTATAGTCAAACGTATGAAAGAATATGCTACAAACTTAAAAAATTATCTTACCGGATACATTATTAACGCCCTACATTTTGATTTAGTAGTTGCTGTAAACAAAAAAAGCCATCCTGAGATGGCTAAAATCTGATAAACGACAAATGGCTGCTTACAGAATTTCTTCTATCAGGTGCATGACCTGCTGTAGATTGATTCGATCCACGTCTGTAAAGTTCTTGATCTTGTCGCTGTTGACACTTAGCAGCAGGCTGATCTCTCCTTTTTTGAAGGCAGGTACCACCATTTCTGAGCGGTCAAAATCGCCGCAGGGTATGTGCCGGGGCAATTGCTCAACATCGTCTATGATGATGGTACATTCTTTAGAGTAAGCCAGTCCACAGCTCCGCTTTTCAGGAATATCAGCAAAGGCTACGGGTCCGCGGTAAGGTCCTAAAACCAGTTGGCTGCGTTCTACAAAATAGAAACCGGTCCAGGTAAAGCCCATCTGCTGATGTAGCTTCACTACTACATGGTTGAGTACCAGCATGAGGTCTTCCTGATTGTGATTGTACACTATTTCGCGGATTTGCTTCAGCAGGGCGTGATATTTTTCCTGTTTGACGACTGCTGTAAGGGGTAAAGTATATGCTATAGCATTCATATGTAAGTAGTAAGTAAGTTTTTAGTTATTATAACCGAAAAACTAATATAGTTAAATTATTTATAACTATCATTATAAATACCACAACTTTCAAAAATAATTTGTTTGCGCAAGGAGCGAGTAGAAAGGTTTTTGAACATATGAGAGGCTACAGGGTTGAGCATACAAGCTATGAAAAGACTATTTTTACTTCTTGCCTTTACCAGTTTTATGCCTGCTTTTGCTCAAAACATGGATATTCTCAATAAATATCACTGGAAGAACCGTATTCTGATCTTATTTTCTGATGAAAACTCTTCTGAAGCACAGCGCCAGCTTGCCTTGTGGCAGAAACACAAAGCGGGGCTGGTGGAGAGAGATTTGATCATATTTCAGGTGAAAGGAAAACATGTTAGCGGACCTGGAGCTATTTCTGATCAGTGGGCCGGAAAGCTGCGCCAAAGGTACGAGATAGAAAATCTACCCTTTGCGGTCGTATTGATAGGAAAAGACGGAGGTGAAAAGCTGACAGAAAAAAAGCTGTTGTCTATAGAAAAACTCTTTGCTACCATTGATGCGATGCCTATGCGGCAGCAGGAAATGAAAAATTAATTGCGCAGGTTCTTCATTTCTTTAATGTCAATCTCCAGCGCACCTATAGAGAGTTCTGCTTTGATCTTGAGGGGTACTCTGTTTTTATCGTCGGATATCCAGGCAGTGATGGGGTTTTTGCCTTTGAAAAAATCATTTTCAGGCAGCGAAGGCTCAATTACAATAGCTCTGACATCTCCTATCGGCGTTTTTACCGTTTCGCGCCCTGCTATCTTCACCTGAACCTGGTGTACTTTTCCGTCGAAGAAGCCTTCTACATGGAGGGTGTCACCTATTTGCATACCGTCATAATTTAAAGTTCTGAGAAAATAGTAGCCTCCTACCATGTCCAGGATATTGTCCGGCACCTTCACATCCTCTTTTTCTTTTAGCTTCCGGGTCTCTTTGTCCAGCTTGTGTATGGTGGCTTTGTCCTGCTGGTGGTTGAAGGTAACTTTCTCATTCTTACGGTATTTTCCTTCCTGTATATAACGATACGCTTCGTGTGGAATGATAGAGGCGGTATCAACGTAAGCGCCCCAGTTGTCGCGGACTTTCAGAACCAAGTCAAAAAGCCCGGTGGTTCTGCCATAAATATCAATTTTATAACAAGGTCTTTTGTTCACAGAAAAGTATTCGTTGCTGATTTGCATGGTCGCTTCGGCGGCGTTGATCACACCGTAATGCACCCGGTAAGTTAACACCTCTCCGGTGGTGAAACTTTCGTTGGGCACATAGCGATACTCTGCCGGTTTGTCTATAAAAGCAAACAAGCCAACCAATATAAGCATGAACAGCACAACTTTTTTCATCATGGTCTGGATCAGGGGACAAGTCATTATATTACATATACGATATAACGTAGCATAAATTACGTATGTGTGGGTTCTTTATTGCAAATATCCCGCCATGCGTGTGCGTAGACTTTAGCTGAACCATACGCTACGTTACGATGAAAAAAATTACTGGTTTTTTGCCTTCATCTGACGCTGCTAAAGTTTTTGAGTCTCAATGGCAACAAAACATGGAAATAAACCGGACTCGTTGCCTGGTGCTTATGATGTATACTTCTCTTTAAGATAGGCCAGAAACGCATTCAGGTTCTCATCAAATTCCTCTTTGTACAAAACCGAGAATTCATCCTGTTCAGATTGATAGCGTACATAGGATTTAAAGAAAGTATTATTGGGCAAGGTGTCTTTATTGCGAAGGTTATCTGCTGTTTTAATATAATGCTCATTGGCAAAGCAAATAGTGTCCGTATCCTGCACGATGTCGCGGATGAGTTGATGTTTTTTTTCTATCTTGCCATCTGTTGTATCAGTGTTGGAGAACGTATGATACAGGCTGTCGAGTCGCTGAAGACCCCGGAGCATGTGGTCTATGTAACGTCGCTGGTCTGTCATATATGTCTCATAATATTGATACTTCGGCGAGCCTGCTCCGTATTTGTAAGCCAGAAACTTTTTAGCGCCCTCATGTCCGATGAATGAGGCCAGGTTTTCATTAAATTTCAAATCATTTTTGACAAACAACGTTCCGTGCGTCAGTTCATGAATAATGGTGTTAGCGATACTTCCTTCATGCCTCGACAGCATCCCGGACATAATAGGGTCAGCTAAAATCCCCAGGGTACTCCAGGCGCTGACCGTTCGTATGCCGGTATCATACCCGGCGGCGGCTAACCGGGCTTTTTCCTTCATGGCTTTGGGGTAATCGAAGAATCCTTTGTAGGAAAACGATCCTAACAGGGGAAAATGCCACTCTTTGTCTTGCAGCGAGAAAGGGGCACAGGCAGTCACTACCCACAACACCGGCTTTCCGTGCTGGTCATATAGCGTTTGATAGCTTTCAGATTTGTTCAATCCCAAAGAATCAATAGCAAACTGCTTGATCTGCTGCACCAGCCGTATCCTTTGCTTGAGCGTGTCAGACACCTGCTCGTCTTGTAGTACCTCCGTAACATTCCTGGAGTCGATGATCACTTTCAGTTGTCCTTTTCCCTGGCTAATGCCATACAGTACAAGATCGTACTGCCAGACCAGCAGTATTATTACCACCATACCTATCAATACCCCTGTTTTTTTTGCCATTGATCTTAAATAATGTGTTTTGCCTGACGGGTTAAACCTGCTTGCAAATTGTTTTTTTTGTTTTTATAACTACTTGTATTTCAGTAATTTATGAAGATAAAATTATTGAAAAAGACGCGCCTTTATGCAACTTATCATCAGGCATACATGTTGAATAAAAGTGTAGCAAATTTGTGAAAAGAATACTAAAACAGTACCTTCACCTGTATAACGATAACCCCCCATTTATATGAGCAACCAGTCAGAAAAATTGAAAGCTTTACAGCTTACCATCGATAAACTTGACAAGACCTACGGCAAAGGGACGGTGATGAGGCTCAGCGACGAAGTGGTCGTCCATGTGCCTGCTATCTCTACCGGCTCCCTGGGCCTGGACATTGCCCTGGGTATCGGCGGCATTCCCAGAGGCAGGGTTATTGAAATCTACGGGCCGGAATCTTCCGGTAAGACAACTTTAGCCTTGCATTGTATTGCCGAAGCGCAGAAGCAGGGTGGCATCGCGGCTTTCGTAGACGCCGAACATGCTTTCGACAGAAGCTACGCCGAGAAGTTGGGCATTGACATGGAAAACCTGCTGATCTCTCAGCCAGACAACGGAGAGCAGGCGTTGGAAATTGCCGAACACCTGATCCGCTCCGGCGCTATCGACATCATCGTGATTGACTCTGTGGCGGCTTTGGTGCCCCGCGGAGAATTAGAAGGCGAAATGGGCGACAGCAAAATGGGCTTGCAGGCCCGCCTGATGTCCCAGGCGTTGCGTAAGCTGACCGGCGCGATCAACAAAACCAAATGTTCCTGTGTCTTTATCAACCAGCTACGCGAGAAGATCGGCGTGATGTTTGGCAACCCGGAAACCACCACCGGCGGTAACGCGCTAAAATTTTATGCTTCCGTCCGGCTCGACATCCGGCGCATTGGTCAGATCAAAGAAGGCTCTGACAATGTAACCGGAAACCGTACCCGCGTGAAGGTCGTGAAAAACAAGGTAGCGCCTCCTTTCAAAGTGGTGGAATTTGATATTATGTACGGCGAAGGCGTTTCTAAAGTAGGCGAGATTCTGGACCTGGGCGTAGAGATGGACATTATCAAAAAATCAGGCTCCTGGTTCTCTTACAACAACGAAAAACTTGGACAAGGCAGAGATGCCGTCAAAAAGATTTTGCTGGACAATCCTGAACTCATGCAGGAAATCGAAGGCAAGATCAGGGCGCAGATCAGTGGTGTGCCTGCCGGTATCTTAGAAGACGAAAAAAGCATGGAGGAAGCCAAAGTATCAGCCAACGGAGCCGAATAACCTGATTTATTGCTTTATAACGTTTTAAAACGGAAACAAAAAAGCCAGGGTTAGTCAAACTAACCCTGGCTTTCGTCTTTTCAAAAACGGGTGGCTAAGCCTCTACCGTTTCTACATGGACAAAAGAACGGTCTTGTCTTCCTCTTTTAAAAGTTACCGTTCCGTTGGTAAGGGCAAACAAGGTATGGTCTCTGCCCATGCCTACATTTCTGCCGGGGTGATGCTTGGTTCCCCGCTGTCTTACAATAATATTACCGGCAATCACTTCCTGCCCGCCAAAAATCTTGACGCCCAGGCGTTTGCTTTCCGAATCTCTGCCGTTTTTTGAGCTACCGGCTCCTTTTTTGTGTGCCATCGTATAATGCTTTTATAGTGAAACTTATTCTTCTTTTTGCGATTCTCCGCCCGACTTCATCAGTTCTTTGGCTTGGCCTACCCAATCTTCTTCTTCTATCAGATGAGGCGTAATACCGCTGATCTCTTCACCCAGCCGCTCCATATCTTCCGTACTTAGTTCAGCGATCTGCTGAAAAGTATGGATGCCTTGTTTATGCAGTTCTTCTGCGTAGACTGGTCCAATGCCGGTGATTTTTGTCAGGTCGTCCTGAGTTTCAGCAGGCATAGTCGTTTTGGTTTCCTGCTTTTCAGGCTTTTCTGCTGTAGGGGCAGGCTCTGCTTTTTTGGCAACAGGTTTTTGGCCGCCTGTTAGTATGTCCTCAATAAGGACTTTGGTGTAGTTCTGGCGGTGCCCTTGCGTCTTTTTATAGCCTTTTCTTCTTTTCTTTTTGAAGATAATGACTTTGTCGCCCCGCCCATGCTCCAGAATTTTACCCGCTATGGTTACGCCTGACAACAGGGGCGCGCCTACTTCCATGCCATCATCGCCGTCGAGCAAGAGTACATTATTAAATTCTACCGCATCACCGGCATTGCCTGCCAGTGAGGGGGCATATACAAACTGATCTTTGGCTACTTTAAACTGCTTGCCGGCTATATCAACAATTGCGTACATCTTTGGTATTGGTATCTGTATGAAAATTGAGGCGCAAATATAAAGTTTTTTGCTGCTTAACGCAAAATATCCTACACAATATTTTACTGCAATGTTGTAGGTTGTTTCCAAGCAAAGCAGATCATAAGGATAAAAATATTCTGATACTATTGTTCCGAACGCATTGTCTATAAATGCTTACCATTCAATCTATTGGCGCAAAGAGCCTCAACAAAAAGTTAATCTTTAAAAAAAGATACCTGTTTAAAATGAAAGGAAACCCTTTTTCTTTTTATACTAAATCGACATATTTGTGAGAGTCGGTCGTATGTAAGTTTTCGGGCAACTTTCGAACAC
>JBBSNI010000047.1:0-22429 GCA_038232695.1 Cytophagales bacterium | reverse complement strand
GTTTTGCATGACCTGGTTTTCTACCCAGGTGGGTTTTCGTGTTTCCAGAAACGCTGCCATGCCTTCCTGCCCTTCTTCGGAGGCGCGGGCGTCGGCGATCATGCGGGCGGTGTAGTCTATGGTTTCGTTGAAGTTCTGGCTTTTGGTAATGTTAAAGATCAGTTCCTTGCAACTGGCCATGGCCTGCGGTCCGCTGGTATGTAGCTCTGAAGTGATGCTGTTGATAAAAGCTTCCAACGCCTCAGTCTGAAAGAATTGATTGACCAGCCCTTTGCGGGCAGCCTCCTGGCTGTCGAACCGCTTGCCAGTGAGCATGAGTTCGCGGGCGTTGAACTCTCCTATCCTTTTGATGATGTAAGGCGCGATGGTTGCAGGAATGATACCGATCTTTACCTCGCTGAAAGAAAAGATAGTATCTGCTGCACAGTAAGCCATATCGCAGGCTGACAGAATCCCGTTGGCTCCGCCGAAAGCGGCTCCATGCACGACCGCAATGGTAGGCTTGGAAAAAGTGTAGACCATATAAAAACAACGCGCCAGATGCAGGTTTTGCTGGTAGTCTTCGTGGTAAGAAAGTTTGGAAAAACGCTTCATCCACTGAATGTCAGCGCCTGCGCAGAAAACCTTTCCCCTGCCCCGTATCACCAACGCCAGGATGTCGGGGTTATGTTCGGCAGTTTCCAGGCATTCTATGATCTCAGTGATCATATCAGCGTTAAACGCATTCCGTACGTCCGGCCGGTTGAGCCAGAGTGTACCGATCCGGTCTTGTATCTCAAATTCAATGGTTTCGTATTTGCTCATCGGTAATGTAGTTATCGTTGGTTCTGCTCAACATCCTTCATTTATCTTTACATCCTGAAAATGCCATACTTGGTATCCTCATAAGGTTTATTCAAAGAAGCGGCAATGCCCATCGCCAGTATCTTACGGGTATCTACCGGGTCAATAATGCCATCGTCCCAGAGGCGGGCGGTGCTGTAGTAGGGCGAGCCTTCCTTTTCGTATTTTTCCATGATCTCCTGTTTAAGCTGCCTGGCTTCTTCCTCCGGCATTGCCTTGCCCCGGGCTTTGAGTTGTTCTTCTTTGACGGTGATCAGCACATTAGCGGCCTGTTCGCCGCCCATCACGGAGATGCGGGCGTTGGGCCACATCAGCAGCAGGCGCGGGTCGTACGCCCTGCCGGCCATCGCGTAGTTGCCTGCTCCGAAAGAGCCGCCAAAGACGACCGTAAACTTAGGCACGTTGGCGTTGGCCACGGCATGAACCATCTTGGCACCGTCGCGGGCGATGCCGCCCCTTTCGTAGGCTTTGCCCACCATAAAGCCAGTGATGTTCTGCAAAAACAGGATAGGTATCTTGCGGGCGCAGCAAAGCTCCACAAAATGCGCTCCTTTGAGCGAAGTATCCGAAAAGAAAATGCCGTTGTTGGCAATAATACCGACCGGATACCCATAGATACGGGCAAAGCCCGTGACCAGCGTCGTAGCATAGCGGGCTTTGAACTCGTGAAACCGGCTGCCGTCGACCATCCGCATGATGATCTCGCGGGAGTCTACCGGCTTTTTTAAGTTGAGCGGTGCAATGCCATAAAGCTCTTGCGGATCGTAATAAGGCTCTTCGGTAGGTTGTACGTCCAGTATTTGCTTGGGTGGCACGGGCATAGACTCAAAGATATTCCGGCAGATCTGCAAGGCATGGCGGTCGTTTTCCGCCAGATGGTCGGCTACGCCGGAAAGAGTTGTATGCACTTCAGCGCCGCCCAGTTCTTCGGGCGTCACTTCCTCGCCGGTGGCGGCTTTGACCAGGGGCGGACCGCCTAAAAATATGGTACCCTGGTTTTTGACAATAATAACCTCATCGCTCATGGCAGGAACGTACGCGCCACCTGCCGTGCTGGAGCCCATCACTACGGCAATCTGTGGGATACCCTGGGCAGAGAGCCGTGCCTGCTGGTAAAAGAAACGTCCGAAGTCAAAACGGTCGGGAAAGACATGTGCCTGGTCGGGCAGGAAGACGCCGCCGGAGTCTACCAGGTAGACGCAGGGCAGGTGGTTTTCCAGGGCGACCTGCTGGGCGCGCAGATGCTTTTTGATAGATTCTTTGATGTAGGTACCGCCTTTGACGGTAGCATCATTGGCGGAGATAATGGCGGGCCGCCCGTGGATGATGCCGATGCCGGAGACCACGCCTGCCGACGGGAACTCGTTGTCGTACATGCCGTAAGCGGCCAGGGGCGATAGCTCCAGAAAAGGCGTGTTAGGGTCTACCAGCAGGTTGATGCGCTCACGCGCCAGCAGCTTTCCTCTTTCTTTATGCTTGGCAATGGCTTTGTCGCTGCCGCCCTGCGTCTGCGCGCTGAGGATGCCTCTGTATTCTTCCAGCAAAGACAGGTAAGCTGCTTTGTTTTGCTTAAAGTCTTCAGACTGGGTATTGATCTTTGTTTCTAAACGGTACAAGGTAAAGAAGTATGGATATTACTAATACTAACTGTTGATACTACTCTATATGGGGATTTTTATTAACCACGAAGGTCACAAAGGGTATACACCGCAGCGGCGGCCGCAAAGGGCACAAAGGTTTAAGTCACTATCTTAGTGCCCTTTGTGGTAAAAACATTTTTTCTCATGAAGAGTATACCAACACATTGATACGGTTGTATTCAAAATTAGTTAATTTTTAGCCCAACAAATCTAAGCATTTTAGCAAATTTATAAAAACAGCCTATGAAAATATATTGTATTAATAAACAATGATACGCTGACTGCTATTGAGGGAAGGACTGCTGGCTCTGAGGATGTAAACGCCTGCGGGCTGCGCGCTCACATCAAATTCATAGGTTTGGTTCAGGGTAGCCGGGAAATTGCGCTGCCAGAGCAGTTGCCCTTGCAGGTTGTACATCGCTATGGCTACCTCTTCTCTTTTTTCAAGGTTAAAAACTACGTTCAATATGTCCGAGGTAGGATTAGGGTAAAGGCGGTAGGTGTTTTCAGCGATCTCTACCCGGTCGCGGTTGTTGGAAACGAAGAATTCTATGTCGTCTAAGTACAGGTTGTTGCCGTATCCATTAACCGTCTCAAAAGCTACCCGCACCTCGCTTTGCCCGGCAAAGTCACTTAGGTCTACAAACGCTTCTTTCCAGTCGCCGGGGTTGGCAGGTACCCAGACCGTGTCTGTTTCTGTCACTGCCAGGTCGGTGCCCGACTGCTCGTAGACGGTCGTATAGGTCTGCCCGCAATCGGCAGAGACGAGTACCCGCAGGGTATCCACATAGTTCTGGCTGAAAAGGGCGTAGGATACTTTAAAGATCATGCTGGCGGCGTTGGTACTGCTGAAATCCAGCGTAGGGCTTACCAGCCGGTCGGTAGCGCCAATATCTTCATATACAGCGTGTTGGATCAGGGCTGCCCGGTTGCCAGTGCCGTTGGGCGGCATTCCGTTGGACGGCACTCCGTTGGACGGCATTCCGTTGCCCGCCGCCTGCGCTACTTCCCAGGTAAGGCCGCCGTCAGGGTTGACCACCAGCCAGCTTTCAGATGCAGCCGGTAATTCTCCTGCCAGCACATCAGCCAAAGTGCTTTTACTGAAATCTTCCACCAGGGGCAGTATATCGCGGTTGTTGTCTACGTAAAAAGTCACTGTCTTTTGGTTGTTATTAGGCGCATCATCGGGTTGCAGGTTGGGGTTGGTCAGGTCAATGGTCAATGTATGCAGTCCTGCGGGCAGGTTTTGCGGCTCCAGCGGGATTTTCATTTCCTCCCCGGGGGCAAGCGGAAAAGCGTTGTACACAAAACTAACAGGCGTCTGCTCGTCTACCTGGTAGTTCACCTCGAAGCTTTGAATGGCTACTTTACCCTGGTTTTTGATCACCACCTGGGGCGTCAGTTCAGTCTGGCAGGACAGCAGCGGGGGCAGGTTCACCGCCGAGGGCGGGTCGCCGATCTTAGAAGAAGGCGGATTTACCCTTAGAATAGCCAGGTCAATCTCTTGCAACGCATTACCTTCTATGCGGATGTCATCTAAGTACAGGTTGTTGCCGTAGTCGTTGATGCCTACAAACGCCAGTTGCACTTCGGAAAATCCGGTAAAAGCATCCAGAGGAATTTCTACCCTGCGCCAGTCGGCACGGCTTTCCGGCACAAAGGGGTTGTTGGTAATCTCATGGGTAGCTAAATCTTCGCCTGCCTGGTCAAAGATCAGCGTGTCCAGGGTAGCGCCGCAATCCAAAGATACACCGACCTGAAAGCCGTCCTGGCTAATCTCATTCGTATCCTCATCCCGGAAAGGGGCGTAGGCTATCCTGAACGATAGCGTGGCAGACTCCAGGTTGCTAAAGTCATACGTGGGCGTATACAAGGCGTCTTTTTCCCCAAAAGCATTGGCGTATTCATAAAAGTTGAGGTAAAAAGCCTGGTTGTTTTCCCCAAAACCGGGAGCGTCTGTTACCGTCCAGGTTTTGGCATTGTCGGGATTGCGGAGGATAGACTGCGCTAAAAAGCGGCTGTCGGCTACGTTCTGAAAATTCTCGAAAGCAGGCAAGGTATCCTGTTGGGGAATCACAAAAGAAATAGCCCGCTGGTCGTTGTTCGCATTCTGGTCTGCTGAGTCGTTGGCAGCCGTGATCTCAAAAAGCAGATCGTACAAAGCGGGAGCCGTGCTGTTCTGGCTTACGTTCAATGCTGAAAAAGAAAAGTCGGTACTTTCGCCGCTAGCCAGGTCAGTTGTTGCCTGTCTTTCTTCTATAAGATTACCCTGTAAAAAAAGGCGCACACTGAAGGAGCGCAAAGGCTCATTCCCTGCATTAAACACGCTGATTACAGGCACAATGTCTCCATCGCATTCGCTGATAGCGGGAGAGATGATCCGCCCGATGCCCGCGTCATTGTCTACCAGTACGGGCGGTTCTTTGGCGAGCGAAGTAAGCAGGGAGGTTCTGCGTTTGCTGTTTTCCAGCACGATGCGCATCCGCGCTTTCTGATCCTGGGTAAACAGGTTCATGCACACGTCGTCGGTATAGTCCATGTAGTTCTGAAACATATTGATGTTGCCACAACTGGACTTTTCTGTCGGGCAACCTGTCGTCTCATCTTCCTGCAAGGGTGTATCTTCTACATAGTCGTCTACATTGCAGCTGCCGTCGCCCCAGATATGCCTAAGCCCCAGGAAGTGGCCTACCTCATGGCTGGTCGTCCGTCCATAGCTCTGGGAGGAGGCATTGCCTATACTGCCAAAAAAGCGGTAACCGATCACCACACCGTCGGTAAAAGGATTGTCACGGGAGTCTTCCAGCCCTGCCAGGTCAGAGACCGGGAAGCTGGCAAAACCAAGCAGTCCCGGCGAGAGGGGCGCTACCCAGATGTTCAGGTACTGGTCGGCGGGCCAATAGCTCAGGTCGCTGAGCGCCGAGGCATCGTTGAGTCCGAAAGAGGAGCGGTTGGCAGGTACCCGCACCACGCCGTTGGTAGCAAATCCATCGGGGTCTTGTTGGGCTAATACAAATTCTATCCGGGTATCGGCTGCTACCGGCTCGAAGATTTCAGGGGTGTTAACCGTATCGGCGTTCTGCCGACGGTAGTCTTCGTTGAGGATGCGTATCTGATCCAGCACCTGCTCGTAAGGAATGTTACTGCCTACGCCCTCGGCTTCCCCATTGTGAATCACATGGACAACTATTGGAATGATATAGACTTCTTCGGCGGCTGTTCTTTGTGAAAAAGAGACTCTTTCTTTCAGCTTACGGTTCATCCACCGCTCGAAAACCTGTTTATTAGCTCCGTCTTTGCCCAGCTTTTGGTTAAAAGGAACCGTGCCGCATTGCTCTGTCTGTGCTTTTACGGGCTGATAGAAACCTGCCAAGACCAGGAAAATGAACAAAAAGAAAATATATCTGAATGGATATGCCATATCGTCCTTTATACGTACCTGGTCAGCATCAGGGTGAAATGCTCATCTGTTTGAAATTATATCGTCAGGAAAGGCAGATTGTTGTGTAAGCAAGCAGACAAAACAGGGTTTAAATCAGCCTACGGTGTGCGGCATCCGGGCTTGCGGGTCGTTAAGATCGGTCAGGTTGACGGCTTTCACGTGGGTGACTTCCGGCACCTGCCGCTTAATGGTTTCTTCTATGCCTGCCTTCATCGTCATCAGCGACATGGGGCAGTTGCCGCAGGCACCTAGCAGTTCCAGGGTAACGACCTTTTGATCGTCTACGTCAATCACTTTTACGTTGCCCCCATCGGTGCGCAGATAAGGGCGGATCTCATCCAGCGCCTGTTCTACTCTTGCCATAATATCTTCTCGCGTGGTTTCCATGATGTCAAACTTTCATTGATACGGTTTTAGTTTGAGCCACAGCAGCGTTTCTGATGGCGATTTGTCTGGCCAGTTCGTGGGCTACTGTTTCAAAAGCTATTTGTTCGGCAGAAGGTTCCCCCTGGCTGCCGGTTTTCAGTGCTGCCGGATAGCCCTGGTCGCCGCTTTCGCGGATGCTTTGTACCAACGGGATTTCTCCTAGAAAGGGTACGTCCACCTGGCTTGCCAATGCTTTGCCGCCGCCCTGCCCAAAGATATAGTATTTGTTGTCGGGAAGTTCGGCAGGGGTAAAATACGCCATATTTTCTACCATGCCCAGGATAGGTACGTTGATCTGTTTTTGCCGGAACATGGCCAGCGCCTTGCGAGCATCAGCCAGCGCAACTTTCTGCGGCGTAGTGACGATCACCGCGCCCGTCACCGGCACAGACTGCACCAGCGTGAGGTGGATGTCGCTCGTACCGGGCGGCAGGTCTATGATCAGGTAATCCAGTGCGCCCCATTCGGTATCGCCCAGAAACTGTTGCAGCGCTTTGCTGGCCATGGGCCCGCGCCACACCACCGCCTCGTCGTCCGACATCAGAAAGCCCATAGAGATCAGCCTGACGCCGTACTGCACCAGGGGCTGTATCATATTTTTCCCGTTTACGGTTCTCACGCCGGGCTGCTCATGTTCGCAGTTGAACATGGTGGGAATAGAGGGACCGAAAATATCGGCATCTATCAACCCTGTTTTAGCACCCATTTTTGCCAGTGATACGGCCAGGTTAGCCGCTACGGTAGACTTACCGACGCCGCCTTTGCCGGAGGCGATGGCAATGATATTCTTCACTTCCGGCAGCATAGGCGTAGCACGCCGCGTCGTAGTGACCTGCGAGGTCATATGAATGTCTATGGCCAGGTCCGGGGAGACCTGCGTATGGATCGCTTCCAGGCAGGCGTTGCGGATGACTTCCTTGAGCGGGCAGGCAGGGGTAGTAAGTTCTACGGTAAAGCGTACCCGGTTTCCTTCTACCTGCAAGTCTTTGATCATATTCAGGCTTACCAGGTCCTGTTTCAGGTCGGGGTCTTCTACCGTTTGTAAGGCTTTGATAATTTGTTCTTGCGAGACAGGCATACAACAGGGTTCCAATGAAAGAGTAATATTAGAGAAAAATCAGGGTTAATCCAACCTGTTAACCCAGCTTGCAGACCGGAAACCGCAAGGGATACCACCATCTGCTACTATATACTAAGGATTTTTCCAGGCAATTTGTCCCCTATACCAGCATTTATTCTCATTAAGATGTATGATTTTTTATGATATGGGTAGAATAGTTAAACAGGGGCATGTAAGGTTTGCAGCCAAATGATAACTCATAGACATACAGGTAGCAGACCCATATCTGCCTCCCCGGTGCACCCTGGCGTGATAGGCTAAAGCATACGAGTCAAACAGCGTGAAGCGCCTGCTTGTGATGGCTCGATGCACTACCGTGCGACAGGTCGAACACTACCGTGTAACAGTACGTAATACGAGGGCATAGCGAGGCAACGCAGGCTGTCGTGATCATCCCAACGTGCACAGGTCTGTGAGACACAGACCTGGGGAGCAATAGAAAATTCCGAAATTCCCAGGTCTGTGCCGCCGGGGCCCGGGCTCACAGACCTGTGCAAAGGAAACCTTATACTGCCTAAAGCAGACAAGTGGGAAGGGTGGGGTGCAAAAGAAAAGGCTACCCAAAGAGGTAGCCTTGTTTGATCGTATGCGGTGATATGGGGTAAAGTCTATACTGTGAGCATAACGGGCAACTGGCCATTGCGGTCGGCGCCGTTGACCGTGCCCCTTACTTCTAGTTGGTAACTGCCTTTGGCCAGGACTTTGGGCAGTATCATGACCAGTTCGCTCGGACGGTTAATTACAAAAGTGTCTACCTTGGTGGCTTTGCCTGCGCTGAGCAGAAACACGCCTTGCGTCGGTACGGTAGGGTCTATCTTCATTCTCTTGCCGGTCAGCTTGACCGTACCGCCAGGCGTGAGTCGCTCGTTTTTGGTGTTGGTGGTCACATCCAGCAGGTACTTGGGCAGCGGCAGGGCAGGGTTCCCTTCTACTTTGGTAAGCTTGATGCGCTGGGGCACTTCTTTAAGATGCTCGCCGGGCAGCATCTTGATCTTGAGTTGGTGGCGGCTGTTATCAAAGCTATCTTCGTCGCTGGCAAACACCCCGGAGATGCTCGGCCCGGCTTTCAGCAAGCGGGAGTTGATAGAATAGCCTTCCTGCAAGAAGTAGCCTATGGCATCTGAAAACTCATGGATAGTAGCCAGAGCTTCGCCTCTGGTGACGGTAGAGCCGCGGGCAATCATGTGATCAATCAGGGCATTATCATCTTTGCTGCCCCGGGTAAGGGTCTGCGCCCGCCGGTCGTCAGGGTCGGGCGTCATTTTGTTATCAACCAGGAAATACGTAATCATACAGAACAATAGTTGGTGAAAAGATACCCTGCCCAATACTAATACTATGCCTGACGTCCCAGGAAGCGACGGCGATGTAAGATGAGGTTCGGCTTTTACAGGAATAGCCTATCAGAAAAAAGACAAAAAGCGAGGGCTTTGGAAGCCTATCAGCGAAGCGATGAACACAGGTCTGTGAGCCCGGCAGTCGCCACTGCGGGCCCCGGCGGCACAGACCTGGGAAGAAGCGGTAACAAAACCCGAAAGGGGGCTGATACCTGGCAAGTGATTGCCTCAGTGGTGACCACTACTCAACAGCGCAATGGTACGACCTTTGACCAAAAAGTAACCGATGTTATCAAGCAACGCATACATACGCGCTCATCACATACCTGGTCTTTCTGAGGCTAAGAAGCTATGTCGCTTAATATATACTCTTTCAGCGTGAGCGTAATGTGTGTGCCTTCGTCAGGTGTGCTTTCCAATTGAATACTGCCGCCGTTTTTCTCTACCATCAGTCTGATCAGGTGCAGGCTGATGCCTTGTCCGCTACTCTGGCGGGTAAAGCGTTGAAACGGCTCAAACAGTTTGCGCTCGTATCTTTCGGTATCAATGCCGATGCCGTTGTCCCGGATAGCAAACATCACGCCTTCCTTTGTCTTGCGGGTATGCATACGCACATTTAGGGTCCGGTCTGCTGCCTGGTAGCGTATGGCATTGTCCAGCAAGCTTCTCATCATACTTTGCAGGTAATCTTCCCGGTAGACGATAGACGGACAGGCCTGAAAGTCGGTTTCAAGGCTTACATTTTTGCCCAACAGATGCTGATAGGGAGCCATCAGTTCGTCAGCCAGTGCTTGAAATAGCAGCCTTTTAATTTGAGGTGTTTGTGGTGTGCCAACATTGATCAGGGTGTCCATCGCTTCTCCTAACTGCTCCATTTGTTGCAGGTAATGGTTTTGCAAGGCAGTGGTATACTGCTGCGCTTCGGAGACCATGTTGTCTCTTAAAAGAATAGAGACATTGGCAAACAGGTTTTTGATGTCATGCACGGCTTTGCGGAAGAAAACCTTCAGGCTGCCTGCCAGCGATGTCAGGTCTTCGGCAGTTGCTTCCAGCTTTTCGGTGACCTCTACGATAACTAATACTTCTGCCAGTGTTTCTACCGGCTTTCCGGCAACAAACCAGACGGAGAACAACCGTTCACCCTGGGCGTAATGCCTCCTGAACGGTAGTTGATCCGGCTGTATGGATTGCATATGCGTCCGGATGAAGGCCAGCAGCGGTTCGTCATCCGTGCCCCCGGCGGGGAACAGGCACTGAGGCTGCCCGGAAGCCGTATAGTGCAGTATGGTATAAAGCTCGTTCAAGATATGAGGAAAAGCAGCTTGTTGACTAATTCTCTTATAAAGTTATACAATAAGCTACTCCTGATAAAAAATGTTGCGTTTATGTTTTTTTGTCGCAGAAGAATCTTATTTTTAAAGTTGGTTATCATCAAGAAAACAGGAAAACATCATCGTCCTACCAATATATATATAAAGACACCCCTTTGAAATAGGTTTTAAGAAGTTGTATTAATTCCTTGCGTTCTTACCTCTTCCTCATGGATACCATCAAAGTTCTCATTGCCGACGATCATAAGTTGTACCGTACCGGTATCAAATCATTGCTGGAAAACGAGAAGGATATTGATATCAGCATCGAAGTGAGCAGCGGCGTGGAAGTTTTAGAGAAGCTCAGGCAGCAGCCGGTAGACATTATCCTGATGGACATTGATATGCCCGACATGAACGGCATAGAAGCTACCCGTGCTGTCAAGGAAAGTTATCCGGATACCCGCATCCTGATCCTTTCTATGTACGACAATCTGGAGTATATACTGGATGTACTCAAAGCCGGTGCTTCCGGGTATCTGCTGAAAAGCTCCGAGAGCCTGGATCTGATCAGTGCCATCAAGGCGCTGGCATTAGGCAGCAGCTATTACAGCGAGAAAGTCTCCAACAAACTATGCGAATACCTCAACCAGGTCAACCTAACGCCTGAACCCCTGCCTGTTGACGGACAGCCTGCGGTAACGAAAAGAGAACTGGAGATTCTCAAACTCATTGGCAAGGAATTTACCAACCAGGAAATTGCCAACCAACTCTTTATCAGTACTAATACGGTATTTACGCACCGCAAAAACCTGATGAAGAAGTTGGATGCCCGCAACACCGCCGGGCTTATTCATTCTGCTTCCAAATACGGGATGATCTGAAAGCTAAAAATAGTGCTATATTTTATTCTTTCAGCCCTCCTCATTTTTAGTGAGAAGCCTTCTCAAAGCTCATTGAAAACAGGCATTTTTAATAAGTTTTGCCCCGTTTGTTTTCAATTCTCAGCAAAACCCTACACTTTTACATGCATAGAGAGAACAAAAGAGGGACAATTTTTTAAACTTTATCAGCCTTCCGTTAAGGAAGATTTTTTTAACTTTTTAAACTATAAGATCAGGGCATCTTCGCTTGGGATTTTCTTCCGTGAGGATGCCCTATTTTTTTAACGTCTGTTATTGTCTATATGCTAAGGTTTATCAATCAGGTAGCTACTATTGAAGTCAACAAGGAAGCAAAAGCTATCCAGGTTAATTTCAGGGCGGCAGGCAGCAGGCAACACTGCCTGGAAACGATGCGGGTAGCTACCAGCTTTTTCAAACTTCACCACTTACCTTGTTATCTGCTGCTCACCGACGCGCTTGACAATCCGGATTGCGGACAGCTTTACCGCACGCTCAAAGATTGGCTTCAGCACATGGAGCAAGACTTTCAGCCCAAATATTCTGTCAAAACCAAGGTAGCCTGGCTGACCAGCCGCGACAGGTTTCTGGATTTGTCTGAAGTTATTCATGAAACGGATGAGACAGATGCCAGGAACTATCAACACGTAGCATTTGATCTTTTCTTTGCCCGTCAGAAAGCGTATTCCTTTCTGCAAGCCGGGTCTGCCCATTCCGTCCGTCAGGTGATATAAATCAACAGTATTAAGTGCTGAATATTCAACCGGGCGCCGGGCGCACTCAACACTCAATGTTCAAGTAAGGAACAGTAAAGTGATAAAGTAAAGTTAGTAACCCAGCACAGGGCTCAGCCATTTCTCAGTGGTTTCTACCGGCATTTCCTTACGGCGGGCGTAGTCTCTCACCTGGTCCTGGTCTATTTTGGAGATACCGAAATAAGCAGACTCCGGATGCGAAAAATACCAGCCGCTGACAGAAGACGCCGGAAACATGGCAAAACTGTCAGTCAGGTGAATGCCGGTATGCTCGGTGACAGACAGCAGATTGAATAGTGTCTTTTTCTCCGTGTGGTCGGGACAGGCCGGGTATCCCGGTGCCGGGCGTATGCCTGTGTATTTTTCCCGGATCATCGCTTCGCTATCCAGGTTTTCGTCCGGGGCGTAGCCCCAGTATTCGCGACGTACTCTTTCATGCATCCGCTCGGCAAAAGCTTCAGCCAGGCGGTCGGCCAATGATTTGACCAGGATGGCGTTGTAGTCGTCGAGGTCTGCCTCATACTGCTTGGCAAGTTCCTCGCAGCCTATGCCTGCCGTCACGGCAAAGCCGCCGATATAATCAGGGATGCCTGTCTCTTCGGGAGCGACAAAATCTGCCAGACACATGTACGCTTTTCCTTCGGCCTTCTGGGTTTGCTGCCGCAAATGATGCAGCATGATTAGGGGTTGGCTGCGATCTTCCTGCTTGTCCTCAAAATGATACAGGGCAATATCATCGTCCTGTATGGTGTTGGCAGGGTAAAATCCGATGATACCTTTGGCTTGCAGCAGCTTTTCGCTGATGATCTTTTCCAACATTGCCTGTGCATCGTGGAAGAGGCTGCGGGCCTGCTCGCCTACTACTTCATCCTCCAGGATTTTGGGAAACTTACCTGCCAGTTCCCAAGTCATAAAGAAAGGTGTCCAGTCAATGTATTTTACCAATTCTTTCAAAGGATAATCCTCAAAAACGCGGGTGCCCAGAAAGCTGGGTTTAACCACCTGCCGTGCCGCCCAGTCAGTGCCAAACTTGTGTGACCGGGCATCTTCGATAGAGACAAAGTTTTTGCGCTGCTGCATACCGGCGTGTCTTTCGCGCATTTGCTGATATTCTTCCCGGATTTGCTGTTGATATGGCTCCTTGTTTTCGTTGCTCAGCAGATTGCTCACCACGGGCACTGAGCGGGAAGCGTCCAGCACATGGATGACCGCACCCGTATAGCTGGGCTCTATCTTGACCGCCGTATGAATTTTGGAGGTGGTCGCGCCGCCAATGAGCAGCGGAATGCGGAAACCTTCTTCTTCCATGAGTTTAGCCACATTTACCATCTCATCCAAGGAGGGGGTGATGAGCCCGCTTAGCCCGATCACATCTACATTCTCTTCCTTTGCTTTTTGCAGAATTTTCTCGGCGGGTACCATCACGCCCATGTCTACGACTTCGTAGTTGTTGCAGCCCAATACGACCGAGACGATATTTTTGCCAATGTCGTGTACATCGCCTTTGACGGTAGCCATCAGAATTTTGCCTTTTTTGGTGACCTCCCCGGCTTGTTTATCTTCCTCGATAAACGGAAGGAGATACGCCACGCCTTTTTTCATGACGCGGGCGCTTTTCACCACCTGGGGCAGGAACATTTTTCCTGAGCCGAACAGGTCGCCTACGATGTTCATGCCATCCATCAGCGGACCTTCTATCACTTGCAGTGGCCGTTCATGTTGCTGGCGTGCTTCTTCCACATCTTCCTCGATAAACTCGGTGATGCCTTTGACCAGCGCATGTTCGAGCCGCCGGTTGACGGGCCACTGACGCCATTCCTGGTCTTCCTTCTTTTTGGTGGTTCCGGTATCTTTAAGGGTCTCGGCAAATTCCAGCAATCTTTCGGTCGCATCGTCGCGGCGGTCCAGCAGCACGTCTTCTACGCGCTCGAGCAGGTCTTTGGGGATGTTGTCATAAATCTCCAACATACCGGGGTTGACGATGCCCATGTCCATACCAGCCCGCTTGGCATGGTAGAGAAAAGCGGAATGCATAGCTTCGCGCATGGTGTTGTTGCCCCGGAAAGAAAAGGATACGTTGCTCACGCCCCCGCTCACATGCGCGCCCAGGAGGTTTTCGCGCACCCATTTGGCAGCCAGAAAGAAATCCATCGCGTTGCGGCGGTGCTCTTCTATGCCGGTAGCCACCGGGAAGATGTTCAGGTCCATGATAATATCCTGCGGCGGAAAGTGTACGCGGTGTACCAGCAGGTCATACGACCTTTGGGCAATGGCGATACGTCTTTCGTAGTTGTCAGCCTGTCCGTGTTCGTCGAAAGCCATGACAATGACAGCGGCGCCATACCTTTTGATCCGTTTGGCCTGCTGCAGGAAGTTTTCTTCTCCCTCTTTCAGGCTGATAGAATTGACGATGGCTTTGCCTTGTACACATTTGAGTCCGGCTTCGATGATAGTCCATTTGGAAGAGTCGATCATGAAGGGTACGCGGGCGATGTCCGGCTCGGCGGCGATCAGGTTGATGAATTTGACCATCGCGGCCTGTCCGTCGAGCATACCTTCGTCCATATTGATGTCGATGATCTGGGCGCCATTTTCTACCTGTTCACGGGCGACTTCGACGGCTGCCTCGTAGTTGCCTTCTACGATGAGGCGGGCAAACTTGCGGGAGCCGGTCACATTGGTTCTTTCTCCTATGTTGACAAAGCCCGTATTTTCATTCACCGTCAGGGGCTCCAGACCACTGAGGCGCATGTCGGGTATGGCGGGGTGAGGTGTGATATGAGCGACTAAGGATTCTTCTATACGGGTAGGATTGTTATCCATGTTAAATGCAAAGAGTAAGATATTGAAAAAATAGTTGACTGTAAAGCGGCTGCAAGGTACTAAACAACGGGCGAAATCTCTATACGAAAATCAAAGGAGCGTATTTCATTGCTCTTTCCAGGAACCTTCTTTTGTTTGCAAAGTTTATATCTTTGTTTGACCATTGCACGACATCTGCTTTGCTATACCCCCAGGATTTAGAACAAAAAATAGGATTTGATACCATTCGCCTGCTGCTCAAAGAAGCCTGTAGCAGTACGCTGGGCAGTGCCCTGGTAGACAAAATGCAGTTTTCTGCCGACTTTGATAAAATCAGCAAACGACTTTATCAAACCGAGGAATTCAGAAAGATACTGACGGAGGAAGAATATTTCCCCTCTTCTTATTATATCGATGCAACCGGGCATCTGAACAAGGCAAAAGTGCAAGGTGCCTTTCTTACCGAAGAAGAGTTTCATGACCTTCAGCTTTCCCTGGACACGGTTTTTCGCTGTTTGCGGTTTTTTGAGAAAGACGAAGAAGACCGCTACCCGTACCTGAAAGCCCTGAGCCGGTATGTCTCGCTGGATGCCGGTATCCTGAAAAAAATACAGCAAATCATTGATGATAGCGGAAAGATACGCAACAACGCCAGCCAGGCGCTGCAGGACATCCGCCGGATGATACTGAGCGAGCATACCCGGCTGCGCAAGGTGCTGGACCAGATGCTGCGCCAGGCCAAAACCCAGGGTTATACGCCGGACGACGCATCCCTGACCGTGCGGGGTGGGCGTATGGTCATCCCGGTGCTGGCTGAACACAAAAGGCGGATCAAAGGCTTTATCCATGATGAGTCGGCCACCGGTCAGACGGTCTATCTGGAGCCGGCGGAAGTGCTGGACATCAATAACGAGATCCGCGATCTGGAATATCGTGAGCGACGGGAGATCGTCCGGCTACTGATCGCGCTGACAGACCAGTTGCGTCCTTTTGTCAAACCTCTGAAGGAAGCCTATCATTTTCTGGGGATGATGGATTTTATCCGCGCTAAAGCCAAACTAGCGCTGCAATTTGAAGCGATTTGCCCGGCAATGGAAAATAAGCAGTTGCTGTTGTGGTACCAGGCGCGGCATCCGCTGTTGCAACGCTCTTTAAAGCAGCAACAACGGGCAGTGGTTCCCCTAGACATTCAACTGAGCGAAGAGCAACGCATCCTTGTCATTTCCGGACCGAATGCAGGCGGCAAATCCGTTTGCCTCAAAACTGTTGCCCTGCTGCAATATATGTTGCAATGCGGATTGTTGATCCCGGTCGCTGACCAATCCCGCACGGGTATCTTCCAGCACATTTTTATTGACATAGGCGATGAGCAATCTCTGGAAAATGATCTGAGTACGTACAGTTCCCACCTCAAAAATATGAACTATTTCGTCCGGTTTGCCGACCGGCAGACGCTGCTGCTGATTGATGAGTTTGGAACAGGCACCGAGCCGCAGTTTGGAGGGGCTATTGCCGAAGCCATTCTGGAAGAGATCAACAACTGCCATAGTTTTGGTGTTGTTACCACACACTATACTAATTTAAAACAGTTTGCCGACCGGGCAGAGGGTGTGGTCAACGGCGCCATGCGTTTTGATGCCAGCCGCCTGGAACCTTTGTTCCAACTGGAAATAGGTAAGCCGGGCAGTTCGTTTGCCCTGGAAATAGCCCGGAAGATTGGCTTACATGAAAAAGTGCTGAACAAAGCCCGCTCACTGATTGGCGAGGAGAAGGTAGACTTTGACCGTATGCTCAGCGAACTGGAAACCGATAAAACGAAATATGACCAGCTTTTGCAGGAGCTTTCTGCCAAAGAAAGACGCCTGAACAAAACCGCGCACGACTACGAAGAACTGCGCACCCATCTGGAAACGCAAAAGAAGCAGATCGTCAACCAGGCCAAACAGGAAGCCCGGCAACTCATTGAGAATGCCAATAAAACTATTGAGGCTACCATACGCACCATCAAGGAGCAGCAGGCTGAAAAGAAGGTGACGCAGGAGGTCAGAAAAGATTTAGACCATTTAAAAAAGCAGTTAAAACCTCAAAAAACACCTGCTCCCGCCCGTCCCGCTGCTGAGGTAATTAGCGGCGAGATCGCTCCGGGCGATGCGGTACGGGTCAAAAACAGCGGAGCCATCGGTGAGGTGGTGCAGATCAAAGGCAAGCAGGCAGAAATCCTGATCGGTGCGCTGAAGTCTAATGTGCCCCTGAGCCGGCTGGAAAAGATCGCTAAAAAAGAATTGAAAAAGCGGCAGCTGGAACCAACCATGCCCCAAAACAACATCAATCTGAACGAGAAGCTGGCAAGCTTTAGCACCCACCTTGACCTGCGCGGCAAGCGGGTAGAAGAAGTCATTCCGCAGCTTGAAAACTTTGTAGACGAGGCAGCCATGTTTGGTATGCACGAACTCAGGATTGTACACGGCAAGGGCGAAGGGGTGCTGCGCCAGGTAGTGCGCCAGTACCTGCAAAACCATCCGCACGTCCGCAAAGCAGAGGATGAGCACGTAGAAAGAGGCGGCGCGGGCGTGACGGTTGTCCACATGAAATAAAAAAAGCCTCTTGTGGGAGGCTTTTTGAAACAATTCGATTTTATCTACCTACTATTGCTTGTCCAGTACAAAGGTATATTCTCCTGTAATACCCGCTACCCTTGCATTGTCATTTCCGGTGCTGGCGTCTGCATCAATGGTAAACTTGAGCGTCAGCACCTGCCCATTTTCTGTAATGGTAGCCGTCACAGGAACCTGGTCTGAGCGGATAATTTCTGCCCCACTGGTCAGGTTGTCGCTGGCTTCTACGGCAAAAGTGCCGGAGGCGGGGAAAACAACATTATCACCGCTGCCCGTGGTCGTATAATTCACCTGGTTGGCCGCAGGGGTAAAAGTGATGGTAAAATCAGCAAAACTCTGGGCTATCTCGTCTGAAGGCGCACTGATCGCATCGGCCCGGGTAGCTGCCCAAGTGCCGCTAAGTGCCGCACCTGGTACTTCAGGCTCAGGCTCTGGGTTCTTTTTTTCTTTTTTACAACCAACGGCCAGCAAAAGACTCAGTAGCGTAAAAATAGTCAATAGTTTGTTTGTGTACTTCATAAAAAATTAAGTTTAGTAAATAATGTCCCGCAAAAGGAGGACGCCTGTTGTTTCAAATTTATTGCAAGGTGCATGTTTTTTTTATTAATTTCACGCATAAAATCGGATAAAATGGTACAAGCCTTTACTTGTATTGTTCCAGGCTGATGACCCTTTCACAAAAATCATACTCATAAGATTGATTAGAACCAATAATAACCAACTTGTGCTGCAAAACCTTTTGTACTTCCTGCCGGTACCACTGTATGCCCTGGGCATCTAAGTTGGCGCAAGGTTCATCCAGAAAAAGTACCTCACTTTGTGTATAAAAAGCCAGCCCCAGCTTCAGTCGCTGCTTCATGCCTGATGAAAATTGCTTGATGTACTTATGGGCGGATTTTTCCAGGTAAGTAAGCTCCATGATGCGGGCGGTGGTATAACTGGGCAATAACTTTTTAAAAGAAAAATGAAATTCCAGCAGTTCCTTTAGGGTAAATTCTTCTATCACTTCCATATACGGAGCTACTACCGACTGGTAACGGTAAAAAGTATCTTCCGCTAAGGTTTGCGTGTCTGTTTTGTACATCACGGTACCGTGGGTAGGAGGGAGCACTCCGGTAAGCACAAGCATCAGGGTGGATTTTCCACTGCCGTTGGGTCCTACAAACACGTAAGCGCCCGGGCTGGTAAAAGTGAGGGTTACTTTCCTAAAGATCCATTCCCGGTAAAACTTCTTGCCGACATCTTTTAGCTCAATCTGCATAACTTGTCAATGATTGGCAAAGCCTTTCATGATGCCTCTTTCGGAGGTTTGAATAAACTGGACGATTTCGTCCCGTTCTTTGGAAGGTGCCATTTTCATCTCAATTTCTGACAGTGCTACTGAGTTGTTGAGTCCGCTTAAATAAATGATGCGATAGATTTCCTGAATCTCGCTGATCGTCTCACCGGAATACCCCCGCCTGCGCAAACCCACTGAGTTGATGCCTGCATAGCTCAATGGCTCCCGGGCGGCTTTGGTAAATGGCGGCACATCTTTTCTGACCAGAGAACCACCTCCAATGTAGGCATGTGCGCCTATTTTTGTAAACTGCTGTACGGCACACGCACCGCCAAAAATAGCGTAGGGGTCGATCTGGACATGCCCGGCAAGCTGCACGGTATTGCCCAGAATGCAATGATCGCCTACCACACAATCGTGTCCGATATGCACATAAGCCATGATCAGGCAGTGTGCCCCAACCACGGTTTTGTAGCGGTCTACCGTGCCGCGGTTGATGGTAGCGCATTCCCGGACAACGGTATGGTCTCCGATCTCAACGGTGGTATCTTCGCCGGCAAATTTCAGGTCCTGCGGCACAGCCGAGATAACAGCACCCGGAAAAATCCGGCAGTTTTTGCCGATGCGGGCGCCTTCCATGATGGTCACGTTAGAACCAATCCAGGTGCCTTCTTCTATCACTACATTTTTGTGAATCGTCGTGAAGGGTTCTATGACTACATTGTTAGCAATTTTTGCTTCGGGGTGTATATAGGCTAATGGTTGGTTCATCCATGCGTTATTTTGCAGACGTTTCAGGCGTCTTTTTTACAATACTGGCCGACATAGTAGCTTCACAGACCAGGTTATTGCCTACGTAGGCTTGACCATGCATTTTGGCAATACCTCTTTTGATGGGCGCCAGCAGTTCGCATTGGATCACCAGCGTATCGCCGGGCAGCACCATTTTTCGAAATCTACAGTTCTCGATAGCCAGAAAGTAAGTCCAGTAATTTTCCGGGTCAGGAACGGTGCTCAACACCAGGATACCACCGGTCTGCACCATGGCTTCTACCTGTAAAACACCGGGCATGACCGGGTTACCCGGAAAGTGTCCTACGAAAAAGGGTTCGTTGACCGTCACATTTTTGACACTGGCTACGGACACATCATCCAGGTGGTATATTTTATCTATCATCAGAAAAGGATACCGGTGAGGCAGCATCTGGCTGATCTGATTGATATCCAGGATAGGCGGCAGCTTGGGATCATACTGCGGCGCTGTTAAGTTGCCACTGGCTACAATAGCTTTCTTGAGCTTCTTGGCAAAAGCTACATTGGCGGCATGTCCGGGGCGCGCTGCCAGGATCTGGGTTTTCAATGGTCTGCCTGCCAGGGCAAGATCGCCCATCATGTCTAAGAGCTTGTGTCTTGCGGGCTCATTTTTATAACGAAGCTCCACATTGTTCAGAATGCCTTCTCTTTTAACTTCTACCTTGGGCTTGTTGAACAAACCTGCCAGATAATCCAGTTCGTGCTCTTCTACTTTGCGGTCTACCACCACAATGGCATTGTTCAGATCACCTCCTTTGATGAGGTTGTTTTTATAGAGCATTTCCAGTTCATGGAGAAAGCAAAAGGTGCGGCAGGCAGCAATTTCTTTAGGAAACTGGCTGATGTCGTTCAGGGAAGCATGTTGGCTGCCCAGCACCGGCGAGTTGTAGTCGATCATAACCGTGACGCGGTAGTCATCCAGCGGTAGCGCAGCAATTTCTACATCGCGGGCAGGTTCACGGTAGAAAATGCCTTCTTTTACTTCAAAGAAATTGCGCAGGGCGTTCTGTTCTTCCGTACCTGCTTCGAACAGGGCGTCGACAAACATTTTTGAGCTGCCATCCATGATAGGAGGCTCCGGCCCATCGAGCTGAATAAGTACGTTGTCAATCTGCATACCTACCAGGGAAGCCAGGGTATGTTCTACCGTATTGATACGCGCACCGCTTTGTTCTATGGTAGTTCCTCTGGAAAGGTCTACCACGTTATCTACATCGGCGTCAACGGTAGGGTGTCCTTCCAGGTCTATACGCTGAAATTTAATGCCGTGATTAGGTTTGGCAGGTAAAAAAGTCATGTTGGTTTTTACGCCGGTGTGTAAACCTACGCCCGATACGGTTACTGACTTTTCAATCGTGTGTTGTTTGATGTTCATTGTTTATTTGACTGCTGGGCAAATGTAATATTTTTTTTCTAGTTCATGAATACGATGCGCTAATTCGGGCAGGTTCTTGAAAGCAGCATAGGCGCGAAGGTACTTTTTTCTTTCAAAACTAGGGCTACCCATTTCAATAGTATTGTCTTCCAGCGGCTTGCCAATGCCTGACTGGGCAGCAATTTTTACGTTGTCGCCAATTTTGAGGTGCCCTATCACACCTACCTGACCGGCTATCACACAGTTTTTTCCAACTCTGGTAGAACCTGAGATGCCGCTCTGTGCGGCGATGACTGTATTTTCGCCAATCTCCACATTGTGAGCGATCTGGATAAGATTGTCCAGCTTTACACCATCTTTGATCAGGGTCGACTCCAGCGTAGCGCAGTCGATGGTAGTGTTGGCACCAATGCTGACGTGGTTACCTATGACAACATTTCCCATCTGGGGAATGGTTTTGTAGGTTCCGTCGGGCTGGGGCGCAAAGCCGAAGCCATCGCTTCCGATCACCGCGCCGGCATGAATGACGCTGTGCGCACCAATCTCCGTTCCCGGATAAATTTTGGCACCGCTATGAATCACCGTATAGTCGCCAATGATGGTCTGATCCCCGATATAAGCATGAGGATGTATCTGGACATGGTGGCCGATCCGGCAGCTATTGCCAATATAAGAAAAGGCGCCCCGGTAGACATGCTCGCTAACCTCAGTATCCTGTCCCAGGTAGGCAGGTTCTTCCACACCAGACCGGGGTGGATTTAACTGTTTTTGATATTCTTCTAACAAGGTCGTAAATCCCAGATAAGGGTCTTTTACTTTGATCAGGGTAAGATGCAAGTCCTGGCGCGGGTTGAACGCTTCATCGACAATAACGGCGCTGGCGCGTGTGGTGTAAATGGAAGGTTCGTACTTGGGGTTAGAAAGGAAGGAAATAGCGCCCGGCTGGGCTTCTTCTATTTTGCTGAGTTGGTTTACTTTGACGGAGCCATCTCCCTGTACTTTACCCTGTAGGAATTCGGCTATATAGTCTACACTTAGTTCGGTCATGTAATGTAAGTTTTACGGGTTCGGGATGCGGTCGTAGCGCATGTGTAAGTGCTTTGGCCAGCATAGGTAGTATTTTTTTACAATTTTACTCATTGCCTTGATATTGGGCAAATCGGAAGCCTGAGCTATGTCAAAAACCTTGCCCTCTTTGGTCAGTATGTTGATTTTCTGCCCGCCCGACATATAGGCAGCATTGCTGATACTGCCCTGAATGAGGAAGTAAGAAACTTCCCCGGAATCAAGCTGCAGGGTGTGTAATATTTTTTCTTTGAGACGACCAATTACCGCCGGTGACTCTTTTTGATTAGAAAGCCGTATTTTGAAAAGTTTTCTTTCCAGCAACATCCGGCTTAGCGTAGACAACACGCTGTCTTCGTGGTCTTGCCATGACTTAATAGCACTCCATACGTCATAGTCGTCCAGCGACGTGAAATTTGTCAGGCATTCGGCGTCTTTTTCAAAAGTGCCGGGCACGGGCTGGCGTTTCAGAAAAAATGTCAGGGGCGGACTGGCGGGCACCCACGCCCCCTGGTGGGCTAATTGCTTAGCGCGGCTGACCACCGAGATGAGCATCTTTTCGGCACTCACGCTGGCTTTGTGCAGGTATACCTGCCAGTACATCAGGCGCCGGGCGTTCAGGAAGTTCTCAATGCTGTAGATGCCTTTCTCTTCTACGACCACCTGGTCGTCGCGTACGTCCAGCATCTTGATGATACGGTCGGC
>JBBSNI010000046.1:0-22443 GCA_038232695.1 Cytophagales bacterium | reverse complement strand
TATACCTGCCAGTACATCAGGCGCCGGGCGTTCAGGAAGTTCTCAATGCTGTAGATGCCTTTCTCTTCTACGACCACCTGGTCGTCGCGTACGTCCAGCATCTTGATGATACGGTCGGCGCCGATCTCTCCTTCCGATACGCCGGTGTAAAAGCAGTCGCGTTTGAGGTAATCCAGCCGGTCTATGTCAAGCTGGCTGGAGACCAACTGGTGAAAAAACTTTCGCTCGTAGGTATCGGTAAATATCCGAAGTGCCAGGGCAAGGTTTCCACCCAGGGTTTCGTATAATTTCTTGATGATGAGTTCGGAAAGGTACTCATGCCCAGCATGGGGTAGCAGCACATATTCCAGGGCATGAGAAAAAGGGCCATGCCCGATGTCGTGCAGCAGGATGGCGATCAAGGCGGCTTCGCATTCATCGTCGGAGATTTCCTGTCCTTTGTAGCGCAGGCTTTCCAGGGTTTTTTGCATCAGGTGCATGGCGCCCAGCGCATGATGAAAACGGGTGTGTAAGGCGCCCGGGTATACATAGTCTGCCATACCCATTTGCTTGATGCGGCGTAACCTTTGAAAATAAGGATGCTCTATAATATCAAAGATCAGATCGCAGGGTATGTTGATGAAGCCATATACCGGATCGTTAAAAACTTTTCTTTTGTTCAATGGTTTTACTAACTTGTTATTTCCAATAGGTATACGCGCTTCTTTTAACTTTTCGAAGACATGAGGAGTATACTAACATACAAGGAACGTCCTTGACACCCATTGGTTTAATCACTTTCAAAATTTAACGCACCTGATGCAAAGATATACTATTTTGTGGGCCGACGACGAGATAGACCTGCTCAAACCCCATACCTTGTTTTTAGAGAAAAAGGGGTATGATGTCACTACGGTCAACAGTGGAGCCGACGCCATTGACAAGATTGAGAAAATGAATTTTGACATTGTTTTCCTCGATGAGAACATGCCCGGCATGACAGGACTGGAAACCCTGGACTTTATCAAGGCTGCCAAGCCTAACGTGCCGGTCGTTATGATCACAAAAAGCGAAGAAGAAATGATCATGGAACAGGCGATTGGCGCCAAGATCAGCGATTATCTGATCAAACCGCTGAACCCTAACCAAATTTTGCTTTCTGTCAAGAAAATACTGGACAACAAAAGGCTGGTATCCGAAAAAACCAACCAGAGCTATCAGCAGGATTTCCGCAATATCAGCATGGCTTACAACGACGAGATGAACCACGAAGAGTGGGTAGAAGTCTACAAAAAGCTGATCTTTTGGGAACTAGAAATCGATAATACCGAAGAAAAAAGCATGTCGGAAGTGCTGGATATGCAAAAAGAGGAAGCCAACAACAACTTCACCCGCTTCATTACCGACCATTACGAATCCTGGCTCAACGATGTGAACGCTGACAAGCCCCTGCTTTCTCACCAGTTGATGCTCAAAAAGGTGTTCCCGCTGATCAGTCAGCAACAGCCGCTTTTTTTTATATTGATAGATAATTTAAGGTACGATCAGTGGAAAGTGCTGGAGCCTGTCATCACCGAGTATTTCAATTTGGTTGAAGAAAGTGCTTTTTATTCTATCCTGCCTACCACGACGGCTTATTCCAGAAATGCTATCTTTTCGGGCATGTTACCTTCCGATATGGTCAAGTACCACGCGGACCTGTGGGTAGGGGAAGACGAGGAAGAAGGAAAAAACAACAGCGAGTTTGAATTTTTGAAGCGGCAGCTAAAAAAACAACGCTTAGATGTGAAATGCAGCTACCACAAGATCACCCAAACCCAGCAGGGGCGGCAGTTGGTAGATTCTGTCAACAACCTGATGGGCAATGCGCTAAATGTGATCGTGTACAACTTCGTGGATATGCTCTCTCATGCCCGTACCGACCTGGAAATGATCCGCGAACTGGCTCCCGACGAATCGGCGTACCGCTCTATCACTAAATCCTGGTTTCTGCATTCCCCGCTACTGGAGTTGTTCAAGAAAATAGCCCGGACGAACGCCAAAGTCGTCATCGCGACCGATCATGGGACGATCCGGGTCAAACGCCCGGCCAAGATCATCGGCGACCGTAACACCAATACCAACCTGCGCTATAAACAAGGCAAAAATTTGAACTTTGACAGCAATAAGATCTTTGCCATTAAGAGACCGGAAAGTCTGTTTCTGCCTAAAGTAAATGTATCGACTACCTATGCTTTTGCCACGCAGGACTATTTCTTTGCGTATCCCAATAATTATAATTACTATGTGAATTACTATAAAGATACGTTCCAGCATGGAGGTGTATCTTTGGAAGAGATGATCATCCCGATCATTACCTTACAAACTAAGAATGCCTGAACGCCATTTGGTATTGCCTTACCAACATATTGACCAGTTAGCGCAGACAGCCCGGCAGATCATTGATTTTGCCGGAGACGAAAAAGTCTGGCTTTTTGAAGGTGCTATGGGCGTCGGCAAAACGACATTGATCAAAGCCATTTGTCATGCTTTGGGTGTACAGGATGTAGTCAATAGTCCTACTTTTGCGCTTGTCAATGAATACAGAAATAAAGAAGACAGGATTTTCTATCATTTCGATTTTTATAGAATCAACAGCCTAGAAGAAGCCCTAAATATTGGGGCAGAAGAGTACTTTTATTCAGGTCATCATTGTTTTGTGGAATGGCCTTCCCAGGTGGAGTCGCTGATTCCTGAGAGAAACCTGCGCATCAGGTTAGCCTTAGAGGAGGATAGGAGCGGTATGCCGCCCAGGTCAGACATGACCAGCGGAATGCCGCCCAGCGGACAGTATCCACTGGGGATGCCGTCCCGGTCGCAGCGACGGCTGGCGGGCATGACCAGAAATATTTATTTAGAGAAATCATGAGCGAACAGCTAACTGGTTTTAAGGAACTTGCTAAACAGGCGCTGCATCCGCAGGAACAACTCCTCAAGGTCAAAGAGGGGAGCCGTGCGCTGAACCTGGGACTTCCCCGCGAAATATCCTTGCAGGAAAACCGCCTGCTGCTGACCCCGGCCGCTGTGGCGGTGCTTACCGGGCGGGGGCACGAGATCATGGTGGAGACCGGGGCAGGCACGGCCTCCAAATACTCCGACAACGAGTACAGTGAGGCCGGGGCCAAGATCGTCTACTCTGCCAAAGAAGCCTATGAGGCAGACATTGTGCTGAAAGTAGAGCCGCCTACCCCTGATGAGATCGAGCTGATCAAACCCGGTGCCTGCCTGGTCTCCGCCCTTCAGTTGGGCAACCAGAAGCCTGAGTTTATCCAGGCGATCAACAAAAAGAAGATCACCGGGATCGCTTTTGAGTTTATTGAAGACAAAGTAGGGGGAATGCCGGTGGTGAGAGCCATGAGCGAGATTGCCGGCAGCACGGTGATGAACATTGCCGCGCAATACCTGAGCAGCGCCACCAACGGACGGGGCATCATCCTGGGAGGCATCACAGGCGTACCGCCGACCCGCGTAGTGATCCTGGGCGCCGGCACGGTAGGCGAGTACGCTGCCAGGGCGGCTTTGGGTCTGGGCGCGCAGGTGATGGTCTTTGACAATCAGCTTTACAAACTCCGCAGGATCAAACATGCGTTGGGGCAGCCGCTTTACACCTCTACCATGGATCTTTCTATGTTGAGCGAAGTGCTAGAAGATGCTGATGTGCTGATCGGTGCTATCCGGGCAGAAAAAGGCACCAACCGCATGATCGTTACGGAAGAAATGGTAGCTAATATGAAGGAAGAATCTGTTATCATCGATGTAAGCATTGACCAGGGCGGCTGTATAGAAACCTCCGAACTGACGACCTTAAAAAAGCCGGTGTTCAGAAAATATAATGTCATTCACTACTGTGTGCCCAACATTGCCTCCCGGGTAGCCCGCACAGCGACCAATGCTTTTAGCAATATCTTTACGCCGATACTCATACAAATTGCCGATGTAGGCGGTGTAGACGAGATGATGTACAGCCATAAATGGTTTATGAAAGGCATCTATGCGTACCGGGGCAGCCTGACCAATGCCGCCATCGGGCGCAAATTTAATATGAAGTTCAAAGACCTCAACCTGCTCATGGCGGCACGGTTTTGATATGGAATTAACTCAATAAAGTGCTATTACAAAAACAAGACTTTAGAATTCCGTATTCTTACTTTTTCTGGCTTTTCATAAATCTGCTGCCTGCGGAGTTAATGGCGCAGGAGCGCAATTTACAGGACAGCACCAACAGTTTTTACGCTTTCCCGCTGGTTTTTTATACGCCGGAAACTGATTTTGGCTTCGGGGCAGCCGGTATCTATGCTTTCCGCTCCAGGCAGGAGCCTGCCGCCTCGCGTCCTTCCCAGGTGCAGATCGGGCTGGCGTATACGCTAAAGAACCAAATACTCGTCTATTTTCCGTTTCAGCTTTATTTGCAAAATGAAAAGTATTACAGCTATGGTGAGGTAGGCTACTACCGCTATGTATATAAGTTCTTTGGCATCGGCAACGAAGTAGACCCTGACTTTGAAGAAACCTACAGCGTCCGGTATCCGCGGATACGGGTGAACTTTCTGAAGCTGGTACAACCTTCGCTCTACGCCGGGGTGCGGTACTGGTTTGAGGACTTTAACATCACCGAACTCGACACGGCAGGTATGTTGATGGATGAAAATATCACCGGCAGCAGCGGCGGGGTAACTTCCGGTCCGGGTGTGGTCGGTATTTATGATACACGGGATAATATATTTTTTCCCCGGCTGGGCATGTATACCGAGTTCTTTGTGCAACGCAATGGCGACCTGACCGGCAGCGACTTTCGTTATACGACCTATTCGCTGGACGCCAGCCGCTACTTTCCGATACGCAATCTGCCGCATGTGCTGGCTTTGAACTTTTATTCGGTAATAATGACTGGCAGCCCGCCCTTCAACCAGTTGGCCTTGCTGGGAGGCTCCAAGAAAATGCGCGGCTACTTTGAAGGGCGCTACCGCGACAGGAACCTGCTGGTGCTGCAAGCCGAATACCGCGCGCCCATCATCTGGCGGCTGGGGTTGGCCGGGTTTGCCAGCTACGGGGCTGTAGCGCACCGCCTCCGCGACTTTCAGGTGCAAGATTTTCGCTATGCCTTCGGTGGAGGCATCCGCTTTCTGCTGGACAAAGAAAAGAAGATCAACTTACGCCTGGATGCAGGCTTTGCCAAAAACTCCAGCGGCTTTTACCTGACAATCGGGGAGGCTTTTTGAGTGTTCAGGCAATAGGAAAGTGTTAATGGGCGAGGGTGTTAAAGTGTTAGTGTGTTAAAGTAAAAAAAATCGACAAAGAAGTTAACCTTGATGTCGAGGAGTCGTTTCGCCTTAAATACATTAACACCTTCGCACATTGACACATTAAGTACCGATGCATATTTTAGTGAATCCTAAGATGTTAATTATGAAGTACTTACAGTAAAGAAATGCCGTATTACTTATGCATGACTACTTAACACCTTTTTACGAAGCATCTGCTACATTGATCTCCTTGAAATTCCCCAACTCCAGTGTCCAGTCATATTTCTTGAATTCCAGGTCAGGTTTTGCATCTTCGGGAATGACTTCGTATTTTTTGAGGAACTTACGAACGCCGCTTTTGCCGCCGAAGTCGCCGCGGAACCAACTGAACAGGCTTGTGACGTACACTTTTTCTTCTTCCGGCTTATAGTCGCTGGTCTGTTGCAGGTATTGGCGGGCGGCAATGTCTAATTGCTTGTTCATCGTTTTGGCGTTATAGATCGCCACGTAGGGGCAGCTTGCCGCTCCGCAGTTGAGGGCAAAATGGATGCGTCCGTCGGTATCGTCTACCCGCAGCTTGCGCTCGTATTTGCTCACAAACGGGTCTTTGACCAGCCCTAGCAGCCATTTGATTTTGGAGCCCCGGATAATGCCGTGCTCAATTTCATCAAAGCTTAGCTCTTCTCCGGCGATGGTCATACGGTCTTTTCCGAAAAATTTGCCCCGGTCTTCAAACAGTTCGGGGTTTTTGCTAAGAATAAGCTGTACGTTGGCGTTATAGACGTTGATCCAGAAAGCTTTTTTGGCTTCGTCGCTGCTCAACTCATCGGCCAGGGTCTCCAGAGGCACAACAGCTAATTGCCTTTCTGTATCGGCATAATCGGTTTTGTTTTTGGCAGCCCGTACCAGGTCTTTGGACAGTTCTACGTACTTGTAGGTTTTGTTCGGATCAGCCCCTTCCGACTTTGCCGTATTATTTGAGGTACTGCACATGGTCAGCACAAAGGTTGTAAAAAGTAGCGGGAAAATTATTTTCAGATATTCCATATTCGTTGTTTATTGGTTTTGAGGTTTGGTCTTTACAACAAAGTAAAAACCGGTTTTATTGAAATTTACGTATTTTGGGCAAAATCAGATTGAACATAGTGGTATTTCCAAAGTTCCTTCACTGTTCACTTATTTTTAGACTCCTGAAAATAATATTTATTTCATGACGATCAGTGTCATCATTCCGACATACAACGAAGAAAGTAACATAAGCCGTTTAATAAAACATTTGTTAGCCTGCAAACATGCTCAAGTAAAAGAGGTGCTGGTCGTAGACGGCGGCAGCACCGATAACACGGTAGCTGCCGCCCAGTGTGCCAAGGTCGGCGACCCGGCCGGCTCGTCGCGGGAGCAGCCTGGCGTAGAAGTGTTGGTCTCTCCCCAAAAAGGACGGTCATTCCAGATGAACCTGGGCGCTCAGCGAGCCAAAGGAGACATTTTATATTTTGTACATGCCGACGCCCTGCCACCTGCTACCTATGCCCAGGACATCCTGGACGCGCACTGCGCCGGACATGAGATCGGGTGTTTCCGTACCAGATTTGACTCCGGCAAACTGTTGCTCAGGATCAATGGCTATTGCAGCCGCTTCGACAGGATCGCGTGTCGCGGCGGCGACCAGACCCTTTTCGTCACCAAAAGTTTGTTTGACAGCCTGGGGGGGTACGATAATTATTATGTGGTGATGGAAGATTATGACTTTATCCTGAGGGCACAGCAAAAAGCTGCCTTCAAAATTATTCCCAAAGAAGTACAGGTTTCTGCGCGGAAGTATGACAAAAACAATTATTTCAGGGTAAACCTGGCTAATCTGATCGTATTTACGATGTTTCGGATGGGCTACGCTCCTGTAAAGCTACGCGATACTTACCAGAAGCTGATCGACTATCCTATCGCCTGACTGTGCTGATCATTTGCGAAAGGTAAAGTCTGAGCTTTCACTCTGGACTTCCCGCTTCCTGAGTGATTCTTCCTGCGGCAACTCTGCCAGCACCGTCTTGCCTGCCTTGGTCTTGTCGCCGACGCTGGCCAACACCACCGAGCCTGGCGGCAGGTACACATCGACCCGGGAGCCAAACTTGATAAAACCAAACTCTTCGCCCTGCCTGACCGCATCGCCCTCCTCAATATACCATTTGATACGGCGCGCCATCGCGCCGGCGATCTGGCGGACCATCACTTCCAGTCCGTTGTGCATCTCTACCACAACGGTCGTGCGTTCGTTGTCGGTGCTGGATTTAGGGTGCCAGGCCACCAGATACTGGCCGGCATGGTACTTAAAATATTTGACAATACCCGACACAGGTGTGCGGTTGATATGCACATTCAGGGGCGACATAAAGATAGAAATCTGTATTTTCCTTTCGCCATTGAAATATTCGTGCTCGCTGACCTCTTCAATCACTACCACTTTGCCGTCGGCAGGTGCCAGCACTTGGGTTTCGTCGTGGCTGATGGCTATCCTGGGGTTTCTGAAAAACTGTAGGATAAGCAGGTAAAAGATGGTGCTGGATATGGCAATACTTCTCTTGAGTTCTATACTGGCAGGCAAAAAGCCAAAGATAGCCAGGTTAGCAACTACCAAAACAGTTAGCAGCACCAACAGTAATATTTTTCCTTCCTTGTGGATTGTCATGAGAATATGTGTAGGATACCCCCGCTGTTCATACGGGGACGCCCAGTCGGGGGGAGAATACGTATACGCTTTGCGCAAAGAAGTATTCTGGATGAATAATAATTTTCAAGTATTGAATTGCTTGTGTATATTTGCTGTAATGAAACTGACCGCTAAAGTACGTTTGGTGCCCACTGCTGAACAGGAGAAGCTTTTGTTTGCTACGCTTGAAGAAGCCAATAAAGACTGTGATAGTATCTCTGATTGGACTTGGGCAAACAAAACCTTTGGTCAGTACAGAATCCATCACGGCACATACCACACGGTTAAGTCTTCCTTCAATCTTAGTGCCCAAGCCGTTGTTCGCTGTATAGCAAAAGTAGCTGATAGCTATAAGCTTGACCGGAAAAGACAGCGTATATTTCGTAAGCATGGCTCCATTGCTTATGATTCCAGAATCCTTAGTTGGAATATAGAAAAGCTTATAGCTTCTATCTGGACAGTAGAGGGCAGACAAAAAATAAAGTATGTTACTGGTGAGCATCACGCTAAACTTTTGGAGTACCAACAGGGTGAATCTGATCTTTGCTATGTAAAAGGTAAATGGTATTTGCATACTATCTGTGATGTTCCTGACACCGAAGAACAGCTTACCGATGATGTGCTTGGCGTTGATCTTGGTATTACCAATATCGCTTCTACTGATGATAATAAAATATTTGCTGGTGCGGAACTGAATCAACTTCGCCAGCATAGACAAAAAGTACGTAGTTCGCTTCAATCCAAAGGCACACGACGGGCTAAACAAGTCCTGACACGGCTTAGTGGAAGAGAGCGAACTACTGTAAAGATTCGAAACCACACCATTGCCAAAGCTATTGTAACCAAAGCCAAACAAGAAGGAAAGGCTATTGCTGTTGAAGACTTGAAAGGGATTCGTGAAAACACAAATAAACGCCTTCGTAAACCTCAAAGAGGTCTGCACAATAGCTGGTCTTTCCATCAGTTGCAAGGCTATATTTCTTACAAAGCTAAGCGTGAAGGTATTCCAGTATACTTTGTACCTTCTCCCTATACCTCTAAGACTTGCCATTGCTGCAAAAAAATAGGCAAGCGCAATGGCGAAAAATTTACTTGTGAGACGTGCGGCACGTTCCATGCAGACATGAATGCTGCTAAGAATATCCGTGCGTTGGGGCTGCTTGTAATCCAGCCTGAAAGCTCGACACTGTTTTGCGATATATTCTCTATTGTAGGGCATGTGCGTCAGGGCTAAAGCTCCTGTGTTTTAACCGGGAGATGATTACGTACACTTGTAAGGGTTTGTAGCTCAACAAAATGATAATGCGAAGTTATGTATTTTGTTTGAGAAAAGAGGAGATTTCAAAAACCTCCTCTGTATTTATAGGTATTGGCTACCTTATCAATGGCTACAATATAAGCAGCGATCCGCATAGACTCACCGTATTTAAGGGCGGTCTGATACACTTTTTCAAAAGCGTCTTTCATGATCCGGTCGGAGCGGCGGTTTACGCGGTCGCGCGTCCACTTGTAGCCCAGGCGGTTTTGCACCCATTCGAAGTAAGAAACTGTCACGCCGCCTGCATTGGCCATAATATCCGGGACGACCAGTATGCCTTTGCTGTTGATAATATCGTCGGCGCGGGCAGAGGTAGGGCCGTTGGCGCCTTCCACGATCAGGCGGGCGCTGATCTGTTCGGCGTTGCGGATGGTGATCACGTCTTCCATCGCGGCGGGCACCAGCAGGTCTACGGGCAGGGTCAGCAGGTCGTCTCCGCTGATGCGCTCTCCGCCATCGTAGCCTGCCAGGGTTCCGTTGTTGGAGTCGCGGTAGACCAGGGCATCTTTCACGTTGATTCCCTTGGTGTTATAGTAAGCGCCGGAAATATCGCTGATGGCCATTACCTTGCAACCTCTTTCTTCCATGAGCAAAGCGGCAAAAGAACCGACATTGCCAAAGCCTTGTACGGCTACGGTAGCCTGATACGGGTTAATTTTCAATTTTTCCATGGCCGCAAAGGCAGAGACCATCACCCCGCGTCCGGTAGCTTCCGTCCTGCCCAGCGAACCACCTAATACCAGCGGCTTGCCTGTCACCACGGCGTTGACCGTCATGCCATGTGCGCGGGAGAATTCATCCATCAGCCAGGCCATTTCCCGGGGGCCGGTGCCCATGTCCGGGGCGGGAATATCGCGGTCGGGACCGAAGATGTTGATCATCTCCTGGGTATACGCCCTGGTCAGGCGTTCAATCTCGCCGGAAGACATCTGCCGGGGGTTGCAGCGGATACCGCCTTTGGCACCTCCATAAGGAATATCTACTACGGCACACTTCCAGGTCATCCAGGCGGCCAGCGCTTTTACCTCGTCCAGGTTGACGCCCATATCGTAGCGTATGCCTCCCTTGGAAGGCCCCAGGATGTTGGAGTGGATCACACGGTATCCCTCGAAGACCCGGATAGAGCCGTCGTCCATCGTAATGGGCAGGGAAACAATGACTTGTTTGACTGGATTTTTTAATACGTTGTACACCTGATCATCGAGACCTAACGCCTGGGAGGCGATATGAAATCTCGACATCATAGATTCAAAAGGGTTCTCCTTATCTTTGATAGGAGCGGGTTCTACATAAATCATAAAAATGCTGTGCTGTTAAAATTTTTTCAAAAATAGGGAAATCATTTAGATCAATTCTTATTCCACCTTTATGTAACGTATGGTTTTTAAAAAATTTTTAAAAAAACCATAATAAAGTGTGAAGAGATCAGCAAACTGTCGAAACGGTCCAGGAAGCCTCCATGTCCGGGCAGCCCTCTGCCTGAGTCTTTGATGGCGATGCTGCGCTTGAAGAGGGATTCTACCAGGTCGCCATACGTTCCGGTGATGATGATGATGCCGCCTACGGTCAGCCATTGCCAGGATGCCAGGTCGGTATAGAAATAAGAAAGTACCAGGGCAGTCAGCATGGCGGTGAGAGCGCCCCCGATGCTGCCTTCCCAGGATTTTTTGGGAGAAACCCGGGCAAACAACTGTGTTCTGCCAAACCGTACGCCTGCAAAGTATGCGCCCGTATCGCTTGCCCAGAACAAAGACAAAATGCCCATGATCAGTTGAAAACTATATTCACCTTGCGAAAAGGCGGTCACGTTGAGCAATGCAAAAGGCACAGCAACATAAAAAATACCGCACAGTGTATAGGCAATGTTGGTAAAAGGCTTTTTGTCAGATTTCTTATAAAGTTTGATAAAAAAGATCAGGGCAGTAACCGGAAAAAGTACCAGGTAGTATTTAGCGTTCAGCGTACCACGTTCTACCAGGAAACTAACAATATAGATCAGGGCGCCGGCGATGGTGCCGGTGGATTTGAGCGGCAGCAACCCATCCAGACCGGTGAGCTTATAAAACTCTAATTGGGTCAGGATGCAGATACCCAGAAAAAGAGCAAAGTAAGTCCATTCTCCCTGAGAAACGGCTACCACGATGAGCAAAATACCGAGCGTACCTGTGATGATCCTTTGGGTAACGTTGTTGTATCTATCTAAAACTGATATCATCCTGTACAATTTTTATCGCATGGATCACATCATCCGGCGCCACATAGACCTCCACCAGACCAAAGTGATAGGCAGTATCTTGCTTGTCTACCAATACGGAGGGAATCCCATGATCTATCAATACCGATTTTACGATCTCTGCCCTGTATTTCAAATTAGTATCATATACCTTCTGCCACCTGCTATCCATCCTGATGTGGTTCAAACGATCTTTTAAAATAAAACAATAAAGCGCTGCCTACAACCACTGCCGTCAGGGCGGCACTCCAGGGAACCGCATCGGTAGCTTCCATATCAATACCGGTGGCTTTCTGCTGATACAGATACAGCATGACCAGTATAAATCCATTGTTGACAAGATGAGCCAGCACAGGATACCACAGGTTGCCCGACCAGTAATAGATATAGCCAAACAGGGCACCCAGCAGCAGCCGGGGGAAAAAGCCATAAAACTGCAGGTGAATAGCGCTGAACAGCAGGGCAGCCAGCCAGATCGCCGCATGGTGGTTGCCTGTCAGGTCTTGTAACTTGCGTTGCAACACGCCTCTGAAAACAATTTCTTCGCCAATGGCGGGCAGTACGGCAATCACGACCAGCCCTGCCAGCAAGCCTCCCGGGCTGTCGAACCGTGTTATCAATTGGGTAAGTTCGCTAAGCTGGTCTTCTTTGGCTCTTGCCCATTCCTCAAACGAGGTAGAGAAACGACCCAGATCGATATTCATGTTCCACTCAATGATGACAGAGTTAGCGACCATAAAGGCAATGGAGATGGCAATGACGGCCAGCAACAGCCTGACATCAAGCGATTGGCGCTGAAACCAGGGGCTGCCCGGCCTGCGGTCGATCAACCGGCGGTGCAGGATAGGCGCTAAGATAAAACCAAACAGGGTAGCGCCAGCCTGCATGATCAGCAGGATCAGCTTGGCCTCCGGATAGGCGGCAGGATGGGTCATCATGGCCGTCATTTTCTCAAGGTCAAACCCGGTTATGGGTAAAACCGCCACAAAACCCAAAAGCTGACCTACAAACAGGCTCAGCATGATGAAACCTGTCAGGATCAGCAGCGAAGAGAGAATATCTCTGTTGGAAGCGGGCTTTGTTTCTACGGAATTCATAGATGCAAAAATACAGGAATAATTGAGACACTATGCATACATAACCAGATGGGGTACACTCTGTTAGTCAGATATTTGTTTTAACTACCAAGAGGGGCGGAAACTTCCCGCCCTGCTGCTTTGTATTAACTTCGTTACTCGTTTTTCTATTGTTATATTTGCAGCGCATTTAACTTTAAGCTTTGTGATACATATTGGTAACCTGAGTCTGAATGATTTTCCCCTGCTGCTGGCGCCTATGGAAGACGTCAGCGACCCGCCTTTCCGGGCCGTCTGCAAGCAACATGGGGCAGACCTGATGTATACGGAATTTATTGCTGCCGAAGGACTGATCCGCGACGCCGCTAAAAGTGTGGAAAAGCTCGACATCTACGACTACGAACGTCCCGTTGGTATTCAGATCTTTGGGGATAAGATTGATTCCATGCGGGAAGCCGCCGCCATCGCCGAAGCCGCCCAGCCCGAACTGGTCGACATCAACTATGGCTGCCCGGTCAAGAAGGTAGCCTGCAAAGGCGCGGGTGCCGGTATTTTGCTGGACCTGCCCAAGATGCAGGCCATGACGCGGGAAATCGTCAATCGTGTCAGCCTGCCGGTGACCGTAAAGACGCGCCTGGGCTGGGACGAGCAGACGATCAAAATTGTGGAAGTAGCGCAGCGGTTGCAGGATGTAGGCATACAGGCGCTGACCATCCACGGGCGTACCCGCAAACAGATGTACAAAGGTGTGGCCAACTGGGATTATATTGCCGAGGTCAAAAACCACCCGGACATCCACATCCCTATCTTTGGCAATGGGGATATTGATTCGCCGGAGAAAGCCCTGGCTTACAAAAACAAATATGGCGTAGACGGTATCATGATCGGCCGGGCAGCGATCGGCTATCCCTGGATTTTCCGGGAGATCAAACACTTCCTTCATACCGGCGAAAAACTGCCCCCGCCCACCATCCGGGAGCGTGTGACCACGGTGCGCCAGCACTTGGATTTTTCTGTTCGCTGGAAAGGAGAGCGCAAAGGTATTTTTGAGATGCGCCGCCACTATACGAGCTACTTCAAAGGTATCCATGATTTTAAACCGTATCGCAGCCGTTTGGTAGAAGCCGGCTCTTTTCAGGAAACCTCAGACATTCTGGAGGAGATAGCCGGTAAGTTTGAAGGATATTTTGCTGTGGAAAGCGCCGTTATAGCCTGATGCTGGTTAAAGTGAAACAAAACAAAACGCTGCTTTCGTGGGCGTTGCTCCTGGTGTTGGCACTGGTCTGGGGAAGCTCTTTTATTCTCATCAAAAAGGGTTTGCTGGCTTTCTCTGCCGATGAGGTAGGGGCGTTGCGCATTGTGGCCGCCTCTGTGTTTTTGCTGCCCGTCTCCTTTCCGGTTTTGCACCGCCTGCGCAGACGCCATCTGCTGCTGTTGCTGACCATCGGTTTGTTAGGAAGCTTTGTGCCCGCTTTTCTGTTCGCGTTTGCGCAAACCTCGCTGAGCAGTTCGGTCACCGGGATGCTCAATGCGCTGACCCCCCTTTTTGTGCTGACGACGGGTACCGTTTTCTTCCGAAAAGCCATTACCTTCAAGAATGGCTTGGGGCTCCTCACTGGTTTTGCCGGTACTTTGGTACTGCTGCTGGCGGGCAATGGCAACGCGGTAGGAGCGATCAACTACCATGCGCTGCTGGTAGTTCTGGCAACGCTGTGTTACGGAATCAATCTGAATATGATCAAAGAATACCTCTCCGATCTTAAGCCAGTTGTCATTACCAGCATCTCGCTGTTGCTGGTGGGTCCGATGGCGGCCGGGTACCTGCTGGGGTTCACGGCCTTCAGTGTCAAGATCACGCAGGAAGCTGCCTGGTGGCCGCTTACTGCTATTGTTCTGTTAGGCGTGGTAGGTACGGCGGTAGCCCTGATCTTATTCAACAAACTGGTGCAGCTACAGTCGGCGGTCTTTGCCAGCCTGGTGACCTATCTTATTCCTATCGTAGCAGTAGGGTGGGGGATATGGGATGGAGAAGCTGTCTTGTTTCAGCATTTCATCGGTATGGCGGCTATTTTGGCAGGTGTGTACGTGGCTAACCGTCTGTAAGGGTTCAGAAGCGTTTTAGGGTTTTTTGAAAATCCCGGAGAGCGTACTTTGCACAAGGACTGCTTTTTCAATACATTTATCACGTTGATACCATGTCTACTTATGAAAACGCACGTTTCAAATTCCCTTCGCCTCTATTCATTCTATTGCATGTTGTTGGCTTCCGTAGGTTGTCAGCCATCCGTTTCATCTACCCACACGGGGATGGATAGCGTTGTTTCTACTTTTGAGCTGGCACCGGGGTTCCAGATAGAACTGATCGCCAGTGAGCCGCTCGTCGCTGACCCTGTAGCGATGGAGATAGATGAGTACGGTCGCCTGTATGTGGTAGAAATGCATGGATACCCGCTGGACAAAAGCGGCACCGGCAACATAAAGCTGCTTACCGACACCGATGGCGATGGGCAGATGGATCAAAGTACCGTTTTTGCTGATAACCTGGTATTGCCTACCGGCATCATGCGATGGAAAAAAGGGGTGCTGGTGACAGACCCGCCACAGGTGCTGTATCTGGAAGATACCGACGGAGATGGCAAGGCAGACAAGAAAGAGACCGTACTTACCGGCTTTGCCGTGTCTAATCCTCAACATAATTTGAACAATCCTTTGTTAGGGCTGGACAACTGGATTTACCTGGCCCATGAGTCGGTCATCACCACCCAGCGGTATGAAGAAGCGTTTGGAGACCGGGGAGGAGAAGTTTTTTATCCCGCTCAGCCAGACGCCCCCCGCCTGCCTGAAAACGCCGGCGGCCGCAGTGTGCGTTTTCGTCCCGACCGCTACGGACTGGAAATGCTATCCAGTGATACCCAGTTTGGGCAGACTTTTGATGCCTGGGGGCATCACCTGCTGGTCAGTAATGCCAACCACATTTTTCAGGAGATCATCGCAGCGCGCTACCTGGAACGCCAGCCTGATCTGCTCATCGCTGACGCTACCCAGTCTCTTTCAGATCATGGCAACGCTGCCGCCGTGTTTCCCATCACTAAAAATCCCGAACACCAGATGCTTACCGACGTAGGCGTGATCACCTCGTCCTGTGGGCTGACAATCTACCAGGGCGGTGCTTTTCCGGCAGACTTTGATAGCGTCACCTTCGTCGCCGAACCGGTGAGTAACCTGGTACATGCCGATAGGCTGACGGGTCAGGGTGTCAGCTTTACGGCAAGTCGCCTGTATCCTCAAAAAGAGTTTCTCGCTTCTACCGATGCCTGGTTTCGCCCGGTCAATATGTATATCGGGCCGGACGGGGCGCTGTATGTGGTAGACTACTACCGGCAGATCATTGAGCACCCGGAATGGATGTCAGAAGAAGTGGTGCAATCGGGTGAACTTTACAATGGCACAGACCAGGGGCGGATTTACCGCATCACACCTGTTGGCACAAAACCTATGGACTGGTCAAAAGACCTCCGCTTGGGCGATGCCACCGATGAGGCATTGGTAGAGGCGCTGGCAAATCCTAACATTTGGTGGCGACGGAATGCCCATCGCCTGCTTTTAGACAGAAATGAAGCAGCAACTATTCCTTTGTTAACGCAAATGGCTAAAAATACGGAGGCTCCTTTGGGCAGGCTTCATGCTTTATGGACGTTGGAGGGTATGGGAAAACTTCGGGCGGAGATGATCATGCAGGCTTTACAAGACCCGGTGCCGGGCATCCGGGAGAATGCTATCCGGCTAACTGAACTCCACCGGGAAGATACTACCCTTATTGAACCACTGCTGGCTTTGCAGGAAGATTCAGATCCTAAGGTAAGGTTTCAGTTGCTTTGTACCTTGGGTTTTACAGATAGCCCACTGGTTGCCCGGGCGCGGCAAAAGCTGCTGTTCAAAGATTTACAGGATGCATGGGTACAAATTGCTGCCCTTTCCGCCTCTTCGTCTCAGAAAGATGTCTTGCTGGAAGCCGTATTAAGCCGTTTTCAGGAAGATACTGCCGCCTACGCCTCCCTCATGGAGCAATTAAGTGCTATGGCCGCAGCAGGTGAGGAAACGAAGACCATCTACAGGCTTATGGAAAAAGCTACTGTTAGGGTAGCAGATCGCAGTGCATGGCAGGCACCGGTGCTGGAAGGGCTGGCACGAGGGCTAAAAAATAATAGGTCATCTTCAGCGATTGTCAAAAAAGAGCAAAATAGGCTTGTCTGGGCTTATTTTGAACACCCTTCCTCTTTGGTGCGGCAAGCATGTCTACAGATATTGCAGCTAAGTGCAGGACTTTCAGCAGGAGCCGAAACCACAAAGGCTATGCAACAGGCCCGAACAAGGGCAGGCGACCGTAGTTTGCCGGCAGAAAGAAGAGCCGAAGCCATTGCTTTTATTGCTTTGGGTAACCTTAAACCCTATGTTTCTTTTCTCAAAGAAATGATCGTTCCTACTGAGCCGCTGCCTGTACAGACCGCAGCTTTACATACCCTCAGCGTCAAGCCTGATCAGACCGTGAGCCGCTATGTACTCTCGCAGTGGCAGGTGCTGACGCCGGAAGTACGCAACGTGGCCATCAATACGTTTATGGGTAATTCGGAGAGGATCAGCCTGCTCTTAGATGCCATAGAGGAAGGAACGATTCAACAAGCGACCCTAGGTTGGCCGCGTAGTGTGAGGCTGATGACATTAAAAAACAACGAGCTTAGCACCCGCGCCCGGTCATTGTTAGGCAAAAAAGAGGAACATACGCAGGAAACTATCCAACAATATCAGTCCGCCCTGACGCTACAAGCCAGCCAGCAGCAAGGGCAACTTGTGTTTGAAAAAAACTGCGCTGTTTGTCACCAGATGGGAGGAAAAGCAGGCAGAGATTTTGGCCCTGACCTTTCTTCCCTAAAAAACCGGCGTCCGGCTGCTATCATGGCAGATATTTTAGACCCAAACCTGTCTATTGCCGATGGCTACAACCTCTGGACGGTGAAACTAAAATCAGGAGAGGCAGCACAAGGAATTATCGCTACGGAAACGCCTACGGCCCTTACCCTGCGTAACCCGGCCGGACAGGAAACTACTATTGCCCGCAAAGATATTGCCTCCTTGCAGGCTTTAGATGTATCGGCTATGCCTGCGGGGCTGGAAGATCAGATCAGCCAGCAGGAGATGGCTGACTTGCTGGCCTACATCCGGCAGGCCAATCCATAGGTCATTAAGGCTTTTTGCCTGACTATATTAAATGACCTAATACTACTCTACATGAGATTTTTTATTAACCACAAAGAACACAAACATGAATTCAATCTACTGTCCGCTTCCTAACCGGTTTTTTCCTTTATTTGCTACGGGTCAGGCTATTTTTTTTATGCTTCTGCTGTGTCTGTTACTTTCCTGTGGGAAATCAGAACACTTCCGAACGCAGCAGAAAACAGTGCCGGTTGCCGGCGAAAGCCTCAAAGTAATTCCTACTGGTATGACGGCTGAAAGCCCGGCTGGGCTGTCTGTTATTGCTCCTGTTGGCAGATTTCGCGCAGCCGTCGTCAAAGTGAACATTACCCCCGAAGAACCCAAAATGCTGCTGGGTTATCAAGCCAGGGAATCCACCGGAGTGCACGACAGCATCTTCCACCGTATTGTAGCTCTGGATGACGGTAACACGCAGTTGTTTTTGGTTTCCTCGGAATTCTGCCTTATTTCACCGTCAGAGTATGACCGTATGGCCGCTAAACTAAAGGAGGAACATGGCATCGATCCTATGCATTTCTGGTGGACAGTGACCCATACCCACTCGGCTCCGGAGGTGGGCCCGGCGGGTTTGCCCGGTGTTTTTCTGCCCGATCGTTATCATCACGAAGTAGATACAGCTTATACTGCGTGGGTAGAACAAAAACTGGCGCAGGGTATCTTGGAGGCCCGGCAAAAGCTTTCTTCTGCCCGCCTGGGGGTAGGCTGGGGATTCTCGCAGGCCAATATCAACCGGCGCGCGAAAGATATTGACGGCCATGCCTCTATAGGACTGAACCCGGATGGTCCGGTAGACCGCCGGATCGGGCTGCTGCGGATTGATAGGGAAGATGGCAGCCCGCTGGCGATGATTGCCAACTATCCTATTCATGGGACGGTCCTGGGTGGAACTTTCCGGGAGATCAGCGGAGATGTAACTGGCATCGTTTCCGAGTATGTGGAGCAGAAAGCGGGTGTGCCCCTACTTTTTATCAATGGCGCTGCCGGTAATATCGCTCCCATTTACAGCGTGTATCCCGATCCTAAGGCGGGACACCTGAACCACTTCCGGGTGTTGTTAGGAGATAAGATACTGGATGCAAACCGCAGGATTGTAGCCACCACCGATGAAGTGACCTTACGTGCAGGATCGCTGACTGTAGAGACACCCCGAAAGGCCGGTCTGGGTTGGCCTGCGGATATGGAAAACTATACCCGTACCACCAAGGCAGGTACCAAGATGGTGCAACTTCCTGTTCGCTTCTGGAAGATCAACGAAGATATTGCCATCTGGAGCGCACCGCTGGAGTTGTTTTGTGAAGTTTCCAATGAGGTGCGCGACCGTTCTCCCTTTCCCTATACTTTCTATTATGGCTACAGCAACGGCTGGTTGGGTTATCTGCCGACAGCGGAGGAGTGGAAATACGGAGGGTACGAGGTAGAAACCGTTTCTCCTTTTACCCCTGCGGCAGCCGGGCACCTTACTGAGTCGGTGATTAATTACCTGCAAGGAGAAATGCGAAGTACAAGCGCTGAAAAGACCTCAAAATAGGTCAACAATTATAAAATTTAAAATGTAATTTTTTCTACAAAATGCAACATTTTTGATTCCCGGTAAGTATAATTAATAAGCTGACAACCTCTCTAAGCCTCTTAATTTTTTATTAAATATTATTTAAGTCAACTATTGACTTATTTGAATACAATTATTACATTTGTATTATATAAACTTAAAATTGAATTATTATGGCTTTCATTGGTGCTATTATATTTTGTATCTGTATCGGGCTTGAGGCTTTTCCCGAAAAATAGGTAATCGCAAAAAAAAGGGTAGTTCATCACTACCCTTTATCATTTTTTAAGGCGGGCTAATAATAGGTCAAAGAGAACAAATCCTGTTCGGGCCACGCATCCAGCTTAGACAAAACCCTGTCCATCGTATAATTAATCCTTCCTGTAAAGTAATCACTTTTTCTGTTGCTGGTATTGGTCAGTACGACCCAGGAAACTCCGTTTTCCAGACGCTTGACGATAGCAGAAGTGCCTGCCAGTGTGCCGGTGCGCCACCAGGTGCCATCGGCCGTCACACCACGCCATCCATAAGGACGCCCGCCACGCTCCGGGTGCAGCATCGCCAGCAAAGATTCGTTGCTAAGTATATCCGGCATATTTTTAAACCCATCGATAGCAACCAGGAATTTTAGCAGGTCGGTGGAGGTAGCCAGCCAACCGCCAGCAGCACCCAGGGCTTCTATGTTAAAACTGTAGGCTGTCAGCACTTTTTCGCCGGTACCATAAATAGAAGGGCGGATGTTGTTGGGCGTAAAGTCATAATAAGCCACTTCCTGTTCGAGGCGGTCTTCCACACGGTTCTTGGCCAGGCGCATACCCGTAATACCCAGAGGATATAACAGGTGTTGCCGTACATATTCTTCGTAAGGCATCCCGGATACTTCCTCTATCACTTTGCCCAGCAGGCAGTAGCCAAAGTTGGAGTAATCATAGTACCTGCCTGGTCGGTAAGGAAGTGGTTTGGATAAGATAAATTGGATGATCGTATTCAAATCCGCAGGAGCAGGCGCTTCCATGGCTTCTGCAATTTTGAGCGGAATGAACATAGGGTCTCCGTACGTACGCTTACTCCAGCCAGCCGTATGATCGAGCAGGTGTTTTACTTTGATCTGGTAGACTTTTTTGTCCTTAATATTTTGATACAAGCGCGATGTCAGTATCCCTTCTTTACCAAATACGGGGTCTTCCAGGTTCAGCTTACCTTCTTCCCGCAGCTTCATAATAGCTACCGCTGTGATAAGTTTGGAAATACTGCCAATCCTGAACATATGGTAAGGCTCTACCGGCGTTTGCGTTTCCTGGTCGGTATAGCCAAAGCCTTTGGCATACACCAATTGTCCATCCTTGACGATACCCACAGAAGTACCTACCACGCCCTGCTGCCGTACAAAGTGCGCCATCGCCGTATCGATAGCGGACAGGCTGGCTATGTCCGATTTGTCGTTGGAGAGGTTAGCTACGCTTTTTAAATAGGGAGCTTCCGTATTACCGAATGCCAGAATGTCATTGTCAGCAATAGAAAAAGGAACACCGAAGTAAAAAAGGGCGAAGATAAGACCGGATACGAAGTACTTTCCTTTAAATGTAGACAAAACAGGGTTACTAAGCGTCATAAAAGATAATAAGGTTGTCAGTTTATAGGTTTGACATATTACTGCGAACAGGGTGAAATGGTTCCCCGGTTGCCAAAAAATCAGGCAATAAGCCGGGTAAAAATAACCAGGACACAGTACCAGCATTTCAGCAACACCTTCAAATGTGGCTAATTAATTTTTTTATCGCAAGGGCTTATTAGCTCAATGCAAATTAAAGGTTGCTCAATACCACAAAATATTCGTCACACGCATAGGGCTACAACACCACCACCTGCTTCGCTTTGGTATCGGCAGTTGCTTTCAAACCTTTCACTGATTTTTCCTTGCCGCTGTCCGGTTCGCTTACCTTGACGGTATGTGCGCCTGCGGCAAAGACGGGCGGACGGAACGTATTGCCCCGGATGCGCAGTGTGTACAGGATTTCACCGTTTTGCTCATCTACCACCTGCACCACCGGATTGTCTGCGCCCTGAATCTCCAGGGTAGGCAGATGCCCTGCCGGGCGGCGGCTGTAGTTATCCTGCTGGGCAATGGTGACAGGCCAACCCTGGTATTGCTGTCCGGTAGAAGAATCTTCGGGATCGGCAAACCGGGGCCAACATTCGGTACGGATGGTCCGCGCCTTTTTGTCAAAAACAACGATGCCGTAGCCCGTAGCGCGGTCGTAAATCCGGGCAGGTTCTTTATTAGTCTGATGCGGATTGGCTACAGCATGAATGGTCATATGATTGCCAAAGCCATCCAGAAAGTTGCCGGTATACTTCGCCTTGCCGGGCAGTGGCTGGTGACTGGCGTCTACGGGAGGCCACCAGCGGCGGGGCCACAGGTTGTTCAGTGCCGGACCGGCAAAGGCAAAGCCCGCGTCGCCAAACTCCTCCACGCCGTAATGCACCACACTGGCCAGGTGCTGGTCGCCGGCAATATGAAAGGCAAAGCATTTTCGAATCGTTCTCAACGCTTCATCCCTGCCTTTCTGCGGCCAGCCGTTGGAGTCCATATCGGTCGTAGGGGCATCGCCCTGCACATAGGTGCCAGGCTCAGGGATAGGCAGTTGGGGCACGATCTTGTCGATGATCTCTCCTTTGGGCAGGGTCGCTACCGTGCAGAAGTTGGTCTGTGAGAGTACTGCTTTCATCTCTGTCCCTTGCTTCCAGTCGCTGGCCCAATCTGATAAGAACTTCATCTGCCGCTTGCCCAACAGATCGGCGTCTACATCATAATGCGCTCTGATATTAAACTCAGGGTTCTGAATAAAGCCATTGACCACTTTGGCTTCCTGGGGCAATACATTCTTAGGGGCAGATTTGAACTTGCGGTCTTCCAGAATGGCAAAGCTGATACCGCCATAGTTCCAGGCGGTATAATACACGCCAATATCTTGTTTGACGGGCGTAGGATCGTATGGGTCGGGCAGGTGGCTGGTCTGGGTGCGCT
>JBBSNI010000045.1:0-22799 GCA_038232695.1 Cytophagales bacterium | reverse complement strand
GATAATATGTACCCATGAGCATGTCGTCTTCCGAGCAGTTGGTCAGACAAAGAAAGGACAATAAGAATAATAGTGATACTAAAGAATGTTTCATGATAGAGGATGAGGTTTAAATTTTAAAATCTCTTAACATGCTGTCCTCTATCAGAAACTGTTCTACAAATTGGATAAAAACCAAGCTGCCCTTTCAGATGAAGTTAGAAATCAGGGGTATACCTCATTTTTATATATCACAAATCATAGATTCATTTTGTCTATTAAAGATAAAATTGGACTCGCTGACGAATCCTGTCATTATTTACCTAATTTATTATATTTTATCTGATATAAAATATTAAATAGAGATGTAACAAAAAAATGAATCAAACGTAAAGATCGCCTTTGTCCTATCATCCTGTTTTATAGAAATGAGATTTTGTTTTCAGTTTGATAAGAAAACTGGCTGAGTAAGAGTGATTTTATCAAAACAATAAATGCTAATCAATTCTTCATACAGCAGTTCTTGAACTTCTCGCCGGAGCCGCAGGGGCAGGGGGCGCTGCGGCCGATGCGGCGGCGTTTTTTGAAAGGATTTCGTAATCTTTTGCTCATATTCTGGTGGTATACCTTGCGCAGCATACCGTATAGTTCGGGATGCTTCTTCTCCAGCAGTTTTGGGCGTTCAAAGAAATACTCGCTGGTGACGGCCAGAAACTCTTCTTCTTTGGTGCCTGCATATTCGTCAATATCACTGTTGCCTTTTCTGATCCGGCTCATTTCCCGGTGCATCAGTTTGAGCCAGGGTTTGGCGTATTGCTTGTTGTTGAGTTCACCCGGTATGCCGTCAATGGCGCCATCCTGCTTGTCCAGGATATGCACAAATTCATGGATGCCTACGTTATGCTTGTCGGTGGGGTTGGCAAAATCCTGCCGCAGGCTGTGCTTGCTCAGGATCATGACGCCTTCCATGTTGCGGGTGTTGCCTACCATGCCGGTAATAACCTGCTCAGGGTTTTCCATCGAGAAATCTTTGTCAAACGAAGCCGGGTACAAAAGCACCTCGTGCAGATAGTTGTACCCCCAGCCGGGAAAGCCAAACAGCGGGATCACAGCACTACAGGCAACCAATAGCCGGTCTAGGTCTTCTACTTCAATACGAATGCCTGTGATGCGTACCTGCCGCAGGAATTTGCGGATACTTTTCTCAAAGCGCCGCCTACCTTTTTCGTCCAGGTTCTGATAGAAATGTACATGTTGTTGCAACAACTCCCGCCATTCGGGTGGAAACTTGGCGGGTACTTTATACACAGTCCGCGTACTATACCAGGCCCAAAACCCAAGAAAAGCGAACAGACCGAAGCCAACAAAAATAAAAAATGTCTGCATGATGCGGATAAACCGTAGTTGAAAAAATATTGGTGTCAACTTTACATTTCATACATTATTACATCCAATTCGTCAATCGTCCGGAATTGCTTGTCGGCTGTCAACAAGGGTAATTTAAAATAAAAGGCCGTGGCTGCTACAATAGCATCAGGAAGCTTTAGTTTAGATTTCCTTCTAAATTCAATTGTCAAATCTTTTATTTCTGGAGTTATATCTATTATTGTACAATTTTTTAACAGCCCCTTTATCACTTCTTCTGAACTGGCAGATATTTTGGGAAAAGCCAGAAGTTCAAGTTCATTTATGAAGGAAATAACAAGGTCTTTATCAGAGATCATAGCTATGACTTCTGGATCTCCATTTAGAAAATACAGTAATATATTAGTATCTACGAAAAGCTTATTCCCACTCATTTCTAATCTGCTTTTGATATTCTAAAGGATCAATGGAGTAGTCATCCCTATCCATTTTTAGCATTCCTGCATACTTCATAATATCGGTTTTAGAAGTTTTTGTAACAACTTCGTCAACTCGTTTTATTATTTCTTCTTTAGGTGTCCCTTTCTTAATTATTATTACCATACTTTTATCATTTTTTTATCAAGATAACAATCTTTCCTCCTTTATCGTCTTACCAAGCTACTTTTTTTGTATGAGTGCCCATGAGCATTTCTCTACAACAATATAGGTGCATAATTCCTTCACCCCCCAACCCCAGGTCTGTGCCGCCGAGGCCCGGTCTCACAGACCTGAACAAACTGCCTGTTTGAGGTCTGTGAGACACAGACCTTGGAGTGGGTGCATAATTCCTCCACCTCATCATCACTACTCCCCCCCTGCCTGTGTCTCGAACAGTCCCCCCGTTTCTGTAATATGATCGGCGTACTGCTGGATCGCCTGGGCGGCTAAGCCGATCTGCTGGCGGGCTTCTTCCCAGTCGCGCTGCTCAATGGCTTCGCGGATGCCGGGCAGCGTTTTTACGCCATAGCCTGTGTAGAATCCTGGCGCATAGATAGAGTGCCTGAACCACGGACGCCGGGGCAAGCCTTTGCTAAGCAGCAAACTTTGCTCTGCCTGATACAAGGCTTCGTTTACTTGCTCAGGATCGTCTGTTTTTACCGTCTTCACAGAGTCATAGTGACTCACTGCCTGCTCCAGGGAAGCTACGGCATTCTGAAGATCGGCAAAGCTCAGAAAAGGGACGGGCTTTTCAGGCTTTGGCGCTTCATAAGACTCTTTGGGGTCGGCGGCATAGGTAAACTGCTTTTGTTCTATCATCTGGTTTTCTATCTGCGTGGCTTCGCGCATCTTGTCTGTCATCTCCATAACTTCTTCCATATAGCCTTTCACCGTAGTATAAAAACCGTCAAAATCAAAAGGCAGCACGGTCGCATTAGCCAGCCGCAGCACCGTATGCCCGGCTACTTTGGCCAGTACCACGCCATAGGGAAAGCCGGGGTCTTTGAAGCGGCTGTAATGATCGTAAGAATCGTAAATAGAATGATATTCTCCTCCACTGCTCTCTCCGCCAAAGCCCAGATTCAAAGAAGGAATACCCAGGTGCTGGATAAACGGCGTATAATCGGAACCCGAACCCAGCGCACTGATTTTTATGTCATTTTCCGATAATATTTTCTTACGCTTTTCGACAGAAGGTGCGTTGACCGCTTCCGCCGCTTTTCTTCTTTCCAGTACAGAAATCTTGGTCTGAGGGTCTGTCACATCTTTAGCTACCGCATTGACCAGGGCTTCCAGCGTGTGCGAGCCGCTGGCGTACAAAAATCCCCGGCTGTTGCTGTCGGTATTGACGTAGGCAACTGTTTTCTGCTGCAATTCGTCGGCATGTAGCTCCGCCCATTCGGTAGAGCCCAGCAGGCCCGGCTCCTCACCGTCCCATCCGCAGTAGATCAGCGTGCGCTTGGGGCGCATCCCCTGCTTGGCCAGTTCGCCCACAGCGCGGGCTTCTTCCATCAGTGCCGCCATACCGCTCACAGGGTCGTTGGCACCATTCACCCAGGCATCGTGGTGGTTGCCCCGGATGACCCACTCATCAGGATAAGTGCTGCCCTCCATACGGGCAATGACGTTGTGCAAAGGCGTGAGTTCCCAGTTGAATGACAGCTTCAAATGTACTTTGGCTTCTCCCGGTCCCACATGATAGGTGATCGGCAACGCGCCCCGCCAGTTGGGGGGAGCCATCGGTCCGCCCAGGGCTTCCAGCAGCGGTTGGGCATCGCCGTAAGAGATAGGCAATACAGGAATTTTCACCAGGTTTTTAGCTTCGCTGCGGTCCAGGCGTTTAGCATCTTTGGTCGCGCCGGTGCCGGGCGTCAGCGGGTCGCCTGGGTAGAGCGGCATGTCCAGTACGGAGCCGCGCTGTACGCCGTCTTCGGGCTTGAAAGCGCCTTCCGGGTATACGTCTCCCTGATAGAAGCCGTCGTCTTCCGGGTCGGAGTAGATCAGGCAGCCGATGGCGCCGTGTTCCTGGGCTACCTTGGGTTTGATGCCCCGCCAGGAGCCGCCGTATTTGGCGATCACGATCTTGCCCTTTACATCTACGCCCATTTTTTCCAGTTCCTTATAATCATCTGGGATACCGTAGTTGACAAACACCAGTTCGGCGGTCACGTCGCCATCGGCCGAGAAACTGTTGTAGGTAGGTAGTTGACCCTGCTGGCCGGAGGTAGCGTCTTCTTTCAAGACGGGCTCTTTGAGCTTTGCTTTAAATTTGGTAGGCGCGACCATTTCCAGCAGCCGTTCTTTGGGCGTAGGGAACAGCACGTGGAAGGTTTCTATCTTGGCATCATAGCCCCAGCTTTTAAACTGCGCCACCATATAATCGGCGTATTCTTTGCCTGCTGCTGATCCAAGGTGGTGCGGCTTATCTGAGAGTTTTTTGATATACTGCCCGATATTCTCCGCTTTTAGCTGCTCATCAAAGGCTTGCTCTAATTGCTGCTGCTGCTGGCTGCCTTCGGCGGTAAAGCCGGTCAGCGGTTTGTCTTGCGCGGCGGCGCCGAAACTGATCAGACAAAAAAGAAGTAGTGATTTGTACATAGGTTAAGATAGATAGTGAGTAATAAGCAAACAACTCTTTTAAATTTGCCTCAAAATAGAGCTTTCCAAACATAAATCTTAGGATCGATAGGAAAAATAATGGATCCTTATAGGAAATGCTGTCTTCCTGTATTTTGTCGTACACCCATCATGTCCATCTTTCAGCAGAAATAACTATCTTGCTACCATATAACAACTATGATTTCACTATGACACCTACCGCTTCTCCCTGGACACGCCGCCACTTTCTGGGCGCGATGGCTGCCGCCAGTATGCCTTTGCCACAAATGCACCTGGAAATTATCGAGCCTCAGCCTCCAAAGGAAGGCATCAGCCTGCATGTATTCTCCAAGCACTTGCAATTCTTAGACTATAAAGCGATGGCCGATATGGCTGCTGAGATTGGCTTCGACGGCGTAGACCTCACAGTACGACCCGGCGGTCATGTGTTGCCGGAAAATGTGCCGCGTGACCTGCCCAAAGCTGTAGAAGCTATTAAGCAGAATGGCTTGCAGGCAACCATGATGACCACCGCTATCATCAACGCCGCCGATGCCACCAGCCGGAAAGTATTAGAAACTGCCAGCAAACTTGGCATCCGCTATTACCGGACCAACTGGCTTCGCTACGAAGAAGACGCCAACATACCGCAGGCGATGGAACAATACAAAAAACAACTCAAAGCATTAGCTGGACTCAATCAACAATGGGACATCTACGGCTCTTACCAGAACCATTCCGGCAGCCATTATGTAGGCGCACCGGTCTGGGATATTGCCCTGATGCTCCGCGACCTCCAGTCCAAACATCTGGGTTCCCAGTACGACATCCGGCACGCAACGGTAGAGGGAGGGCTTTCCTGGCCTCTGGGACTTAACCTGATCCATCCCCATATCAATACCATCGTCATCAAAGACTGCCGGTGGGAGCAGCAGGATGGCCAATGGAAGGTGGTCAACACGCCGATTGGCGAAGGGATGGTGGATTTTAAGCAGTATTTCTCCCAACTGAAATCTTACGGGCTTGCCGTTCCTGTCTCCTTACACTTTGAATATGACATGCCGGAAAACGATACCCGTCTGAGCGAAACGGAAAAAAGAAAGAAGACTGTAGCCATCATGCAGAAAGACCTGAACGCTGTCAAGCAATACCTTTCCGACGCTGGATTGTAAGGTGGAAGTCGGAAGACCGGAGACGGAAGCTCGAGGATGAGAGCTATCAATAAAAACTTCCGACTTCCGTCTTCGGACTTCCCGCTTTAAGCAGCTATCTTTGCTGCCTTACTCAGCGTACCACTTGTGAATTCAAATAAAAGCATTCGTGTATTTGCCCCAGCTACCGTAGCTAACGTAGCCTGCGGGTTCGACATCATGGGCTTTGCCATCGATCATCCGGGCGACGAGGTGGTCGTGACGCTGACCGAGCGGCTGGGCGTGGTGATTGACCGTATCGTGGGCGACGAAGGCAAGCTGCCGCTGGATGCCGACAAGAACACCGTGGGCGTCGTAGTCAAGTACCTGTTGGCGCATGTAGGCTCCCGCTACGGGGCGCGCATCACGCTCTACAAGCACATGCCACTGGGTAGCGGACTGGGTTCCAGTGCCGCCAGCGCTGTCGCAGGACTGGTCGCTGTGAACGAACTGCTAAAGGTCTATGAGCCAGAGAAGGCCATGGAAAGAAAAGAAGACCTGCTGCCTTTTGCGATGGAAGGTGAACGCCTTGCCTGCGGCTCCGCCCATGCCGACAACGTTGCTCCTGCCCTCATGGGCGGCTTTGTGCTGATCAGAAGCTACGAACCCCTGGATGTTATTACCATCCCTACGCCCGAAGCACTGAAAGTGACGGTCATCCATCCGCAGGTGGAGGTGCAGACGCGGGACGCCCGCAGTATCCTGCGCAAGCAAATCGCTTTGAAAGATGCCATCGTGCAGTGGGGCAACACCGCCGGACTGGTAGCAGGCTTATGGAAGTGCGACTTTGACCTGATCGGACGCTCTATGCAGGATGTGATCATAGAGCCTATAAGGGCACTGCTGATCCCTGGCTTCGATGCGGTCAAAGCCAATGCGATGGGAGCAGGCGCCCTGGGCTGCGGCATCTCCGGCTCCGGTCCTTCTATCTTCGCCCTAAGCAAAGACCAGGAGACCGCCGAAGAAGTAGGGCGTAAGATGGAGAACGCCTTTGGTGCCCTCAACATCGACAGCGAGACCTATATCTCCTCCATCAACCGGCAAGGACCCAGGATTGTTGATTGATAGTGCGAAGGTGTTATAGTGTTACAATTCTTACTTATATAAATACTTGCTGCTGCCTGCCCTATCTTCTTTCAGAAAGATATACTGAAACACAAAGGGCACAAAGGGTGTCACCCCTTTGTGTTCTTCGTGTTTAAAAAATTTTTTCTACAAAATGACAACCCTGTCATTTAAAGTCCGCATATTTGTGACAAGGTTGTCACATATTAATAAATCATGCCTAAAGAGACATTTCTGAATCTATCCGACGAAAAGCGGGAACGTTTTATAGAAGAAGCCTTCAGGGAATTTGCCTGGTACAACTTCGAGGCGGCCAGCATCAACCGCATCATCAAAAACCTGGGCATCGCCCGCGGGAGCGTGTACCAGTATTTTGAGGATAAACTGGACCTGTGGCTGTACCTGAAAGAATACGCCGAAGGACAAAAAGTACGCTATATCCGCAGTGTCCGCCGGACTGACTTTGCCTCTTTTTGGGATTACTACCAGGCTTTGTATCTCAAAGGCATTGACTTTGACCTGGAGCAGCCGTTGTGCAGCCAGTTTCTGTACCGCGTCGGGTTCAAAGAGAACAGCCAGGAAGTGGCTTCTTATCTGAACAGTTGGAAAATGAAAGCGCAGGGCATGTTCACCCATTGGGTCAGCGAAGAAAAAGCACAGGGTACGTTCGACCTATCGCTCTCTACGGAGATCATCGTTCACTTTCTGATCACGATGAGCCTGAGTATTGCCGAGCTTTTGCAAAACCGCTACCAGGTAAATTTTGACAGAAACATGCAGCAAGGCACGCCTTTGTTTGGACAAAATAAGGAAGAACTCACCCAGGCGGTAACGGAACTTACGCAATTACTCAAAAAAGCTTTACAACCATGATCACCGTAAAAAATCTTCAGTACCAGTACCCGGGTACCCAAAGCCCTGCGATCAAAGGCATCAGTTTCTCCATCGACAAAGGAGAAGTCTTCGGCTTTCTGGGGCCGAGCGGGTCGGGCAAAAGCACCACGCAAAAAGTTTTGTTCAAACTGCTGAGCGGCTATCGCGGCAATGCGCTTATCGGGCAGAAAGAGGTCAAAGACTGGGACCAGTCCTTGTATGAAAAAATCGGGGTCGGCTTCGAGCTGCCTAACCATTATCTGAAGCTGACGGCGCTGGAAAATCTGAATTTTTTCAGCGCTTTCTATCGCAAAAGCCACGATCCTATGGAACTTCTGGACAGGGTAGGGCTGAAAAAAGATGCCTACAAGAAGGTGGCGGACTTCTCCAAAGGCATGAAAATGCGTCTGAACTTTATCCGCGCTTTCTTACACGACCCGGAAATTCTTTTCTTGGACGAACCTACCTCCGGCCTGGACCCGGTCAATACCCGCACCATCAAGGATGTGATCCTGGAACTGAAAGCGCAGGGTAAGACCATTTTCGTCACCACCCACCAGATGCACGATGCCGACGAACTCTGCGACCGGATCGCTTTTATGGTAGATGGGGAGATCAAAGCAACGGATACGCCTGCTCACCTGAAACTCAGGCACAGCCAACGTTCGGTAGAAGTGCTGTTTAAAAATGAAAGCAGCCGGCACACCTTCGGCTTGGATTGCCTGGGCAAAAACGAGGCGTTCCTGTCCCTGATCCAATCCCGCGAGATAGAAACCATCCATTCCAGGGAGGCGACGCTGGATGAGATTTTTATAGAAGTCACCGGCAAAACCCTTGTATGATGAAACCTTTAGCGCATCTGTTAAAACACGATTTCCGTCTGTTGCAACGCAACAATGTCATTATCATTTCATTGCTGGTCACGGCGGTCTATGTGGGTGTTTTCAAGGCGCTGGCCAACTTCGGCCAGGTGGAGCAGTGGCTGGTGCTGGTGATCTTCAACGACCCTGCCCTGCTGGGCTTTCTGTTTGTCGGGGTGATGGTACTATTCGAAAAGAACGAGAACACTATTCAGGCGCTGGCTGTAAGCCCGATGAAGGTAACCCACTATGTGCTTTCCAAGTCTATCGCTTTGACCATCATTTCTATCGGCTGCTGCTTTGCGATGGCAGTGGCAGGGTATGGTACGCACTTCTACTTTTTTCATTTTCTGATGGCCAGCGGACTTACTACGCTGTTGTTCTCCTTTATAGGTTTTATTGTCGTAGCCGGTCAGTCTTCTTTCAACACCTATATTTTGAGAGCCATAGGCGTCCTGCTCCTGCTCTCGCTACCCTTTTTGGGATACTTTGATATAGTATCCAGGCACTGGTTTATCCTGTTTCCGACACAGCCCGCTATTGATCTGTTCCGCCTGGCTTTTGCTGAGCAGTTTACCTATGGACAGGGGGTGTTGGCTTATGGAATGGCCATTGCCTGGTGTCTGATCACTTATGGGTGGGCTTATCAGCAAATCATCAAAAACTTTGAAAAAGCATGAGCAAAATATTAACCCTCGTCTACGGCGACCTGCGGCAGGTCTTCCGGGACAGCACCTTATTGAGTTTTCTTTTTGTGCCTGTCGTATTGCTGTTATTTATCCGGCTTTTCGTTCCCTTCCTTACCGAAAAGTTTCCGGTCATAGCAGAGTATCATCCTTTCATCATGATGTTTGGCGGGATGCAAACGGCTATTATGTTTGGCTTTGTAACGTCCTTTATTATTCTGGATGAAAAAGACGAAAACGTTTTGCAGGCGATCCGTGTGCTGCCCGTTTCTCCTTTCTACTTCATGTTGTCCCGGCTGCTCTTTGCTACCTTCTTTTCGTCCCTGGGCGCCTGGCTTACGATCAGTTTTGGGGGCATCGCCTATCCCGGTGCGGTCAATACGATTTTGCTGTCTGTTCAGTACGGGCTGACAGCTCCGTTCATTGCCCTGATCATCGCCACCTATGCCGGCAACAAGGTAGAAGGCATGGCTTTTTTCAAGGGAGTGGATTTGGTGTTGCTTTTGCCGATGGCTTCCTTTTTTCTGACAGGTATAGTAAAATATGCCTTTGCCATCATCCCTGTCTACTGGACTTACGCGCTTTATGACAGCAGCCTAAAGGGCGGACAGATAACCCTTCAATTTTTTGTGGGCTTATGCGTCTATCTGATCGTAATCGCAGGATTGTTCCTGCAATTTAAGAAAAGAGTTTTCGACAGGTAAAGCAAAACACTCAGGCGAAAGACAAATCAAAAAAACTCCGAAGTAAAATGAAACTGTATGTCAGGAAAATTGTCCTGCACCATTTGCAGCCAGGCTTTGGTCTCTGCCATAAACACCAGCTTGCCGTCTTTGTCGCGGGCGATGTGCCTTTCTTTGGAAGCCACAAAGGCTTTTAGCTTTTTTGGATCGTCGCTGCTCAGCCAGCAGGCTTTGTACAGGTTGATGGGCTGAAAGCTACAGCTTGCGCCGTACTCGTGTTGCAGCCGGTACTGGATCACTTCAAATTGCAACACGCCCACCGTGCCTACTATTTTGCGGGAGCCCATTGTATAGATAAATAACTGCGCCACACCTTCATCCATCAGCTCGCGCAAGCCTTTGTCCAACTGCTTGGTCTTCATCGCATCCTGGTTGATCACTTCCCGGAAGATTTCCGGCGAAAAGCTGGGAATACCTTTGAACGTACCGTTTTCTCCCTCGGTGAGGGTATCGCCGATCTTCAGATTGCCCGTATCGTACAAGCCTACAATGTCGCCAGGGAAAGCTTCGTCGATGATCTCTTTGTCCTGCGCCATAAAAGCCGTCGCACTGCTGAACTTAAAGTTCTTGCCTAGCCGGACATGATGGTAGTATTTGTTTCGCTCAAACCTGCCGGAACACACCCGCACAAAGGCAATGCGGTTGCGGTGGCGCGGGTCCATATTGGCATGGATTTTAAACACAAAACCGCTGAAAGCTTCCTCGTCGGGTTTGACGAGCCGCACCTCGGTCTCCCGGCTTTTGGGCACCGGCGCAATGTGGATAAAAGCATCCAGCAGTTCTTTGACGCCAAAGTTGTTCACAGCGCTGCCGAAAAAGACCGGGGCTACTTTGCCCTGCAAATACTCGGCGATGTCAAAATCAGGATAGACCCCGTTGATAAGTTCTTCATCTTCCCGGAGTTGCTGGGCGGCACGCTCGCCGATGTATTGCTCCAGTTCGCCGCTGTGGATGTCTTCAATGCGGATGCTTTCGTTTTGCAGCTTCTGCTGGCTGGGCTGAAACAGAAACAGGCTTTTGCTGAACAAACTGTAGACGCCCTTAAAGCTTTTTCCCATGCCGATGGGCCAGCTTAGCGGTCTTACCTTGATGTCCAGTTTGGCTTCAATCTCGTCTAACAGATCGTAAGGGTCGCGCCCTTCGCGGTCGAGTTTGTTGATAAAAGCGATGACCGGTGTGTTGCGCATACGGCAGACCTCCATCAGCTTTTCGGTCTGTATCTCTACCCCTTTCACACAGTCGATGACCATGATCACACTGTCTACGGCCGTGAGGGTGCGGTAGGTATCTTCGGCAAAGTCCTGGTGTCCGGGCGTATCCAGCAGGTTGATCTTCACCGGGTTGCCGCCGTTCTGGTAGTTGAACCCCATCACGGAAGTAGCCACGGAGATACCCCGCTGCTTCTCGATCTCCATAAAGTCGGAGGTCGCATGTTTCTTGATCTTGTTGGATTTAACAGCGCCCGCCGTCTGGATCGCGCCGCCAAAGAGCAGTAACTTTTCTGTTAATGTTGTTTTACCCGCATCCGGGTGGCTGATGATGCCAAAGGTGCGTCTTTTGGCTATTTCTTCTTGAATATCACTCATACATTCTATGTCTTGCTCTATCTATAACCCATTTTTGAGGCGCAAAATTACTGAAATTTTATTGTTTTTTGCTTTACTTTCCCAAGGTCTGTGTCGCACAGACCATCTCCCCCTTTCCCAAAGTTTGTGTCGCACAGACCTCTCCCCCTGCTCCACTGACCTTAAAGATGGTAACCACAGCCAGTTTTGGTCTATGCCAGTGTCAAAACCAGAACAAGCAGGCTTTTTTATGCGTTGTATGGGTTATGAACTTAATAGGCAATATTCTTTGGATTATTTTCGGCGGTTTTATCACTGCCATAGAGTATTTGGTCGCAGGTCTGCTGATGTGTATCACCATCATTGGCATTCCTTTTGGCATCCAGTCGTTCAAGCTGGCCGTGGCCAGTCTCTTTCCTTTTGGCAAGGAGGTAAAACCTACGCCGGGCAGCGGCTCGCCGGGACGCCGGTCGGGTGTGTCTACGCTGCTGAATGTCATCTGGATACTGCTGGGCGGCATCTGGATCACGCTCACACATTTGGTGTTGGGTATTGCCCTTTGCCTGACGCTGGTAGGCATTCCCTTCGGGCTACAGCATTTTAAGCTCATGAAGCTGAGCTTCACCCCTTTTGGCTATGAGCTTGATTGAGATAGGCACGAAAAAACTAATAAAACGTCAGTAACCACTACAGATATAGAAACCAGGATCATTCTTATCGGGGGTACTTCGCATAGTGGTAAATCGACATTAGCCAAATCCTTGTCTTCAACGCTTGGCTTGGAGAGTATTTCAACTGATAACCTTGCCCGCCACCCAGGACGACCCTGGAAAGAAAGACCTGATTTGATCCCCCCTCATGTAAAAGAGCACTATTCTTTGTTATCCCTTGATGCACTGATGTCAGATGTGTTGAGACACTATGATCAGGTATGGCCGAGCGTTCAATCAATAATAGAAGCACATTCAAAAAGTTCTAAAGGGTTGATCCTGGAAGGTTCTGCGCTGCTGCCCGGATTTGTCCATCAACTCGACGCGGATAATATTTCTGCTGTTTGGTTAATAGCAAGCGATGATTTTCTGAAGAAAAGGATTTACGAATCAAGCAGATATGAAGAAAAATCAATAGAAGAACGATTTCTTATTGATCAATTCTATGAGAGAACGATTGCTTTCAATGCCATGATCATCAAGCATACAAGAGCGTTGAACCTTCGGTACATTCCTGTTAAAAATCTCACAGACCTGAAAGAGCTAACAAATAGGTGCTTGAAAATAGTTACTCAGGATAAAAGCAGATAGGTTTATCTATCTTTTTTTGACAAGGCCTTCAAATGGGTTCAATCCGGCTGAACGCCCATTTCTTTCCAGGCCAGGGCGCTGGCGCCCAGCACCGCCGCATTTCTGTGTTCCAGTGCCGAAGGCAGTATTTCTACCTTGTTGCGGAATATCTGGAACATATATTCTTCCATGTATTTTTTGGTAGGCTTAAAGATCAAGTCACCGGCTTTGGCCAGACCACCTAACAAGAAGATCGCCTCAGGACTGAAGATCGCTACCATGTCGGAAAGCTTCTGCCCTAACAGGCGACTGGTCTCTTCAAAGGCGGCGCAGGCAATAGGGTCGCCTTTCTTCGCCTGTTCGGTGATCATCGCGGCGGTGAGTTGGTTGAAGCTCACATCGCGCAGCGGGGAATCGTCGTTGAGGTCCGCCAGCAGCCGGAAGATCGTTCTTTTGATGCCCGTAGCCGACACATAGGCTTCCAGGCAGCCTTTTCTGCCCAGTCCGCAGGTGCGCCCCTGGGGTTCGTGCAGGATGTGCCCCATCTCTCCGGCAAAGCCGTCGTTGCCGTAGATGAGTTCGCCATTGGCTACAAAGCCGCTGCCCAGCCCGGTGCCCAGCGTGATCATGATAAAGTTTTTCATGCTTTTGGCACCGCCATAGATCATCTCCCCGATAGCAGCCGCATTGGCGTCATTGGTCAGCACCATCGGCACGTCGTAATATTCCTTGAAGAGTTTGACCAGTGGGACGATGCCTCTGAAAGAAAGATTAGGGGCATACTCGATAGTGCCGGTGAAGTAATTGCCGTTGGGCGCGCCGATGCCTACGCCTACGATGCGCAACTCCTCCCGGATGTCCTGGCGAAGCGCTTCTATCTCCTGGTGAAGGTATTTCAGGTAAGCGTCTATATCGTTCGGGGGTGTTTTGGTGGTAGAAACAGAAGTTTCTCCGTACAGATCGCCCTGCTGGTCTGCAAAACCAAATTTGGTATTAGTTCCTCCGATGTCAATGCCTAATGCTACGTCTTTCATGGTTGTTTATGATAAGTAAAGGGCAGATACTGAGCCCGCGAAAATAAGATATTTTTACTTTTGCAAAGGTCTTTCTTTTAGCAAATCGCGGATTTCTGCCAACAGTTTTTCTTCGTTAGTCGGCGCTACGGGCGTTGGGGCGGGTGCCTCTTCTTTTTTGCGCTCCAGCCTCCGGTACGCTCTTACGACCATAAAAACGGCAAAAGCTACAATGACAAAGTCCAGCACATTTTGCAAAAACTGCCCGTAGCGGATCGCCACCTCTTCGGCAGCCGTATTGCCTTCCTGAATGATCAGTTTCAGATGGGTAAAATCCACACCGCCCAGCAGCAGGCCAATCGGCGGCATAAGTATATCGTTGACCAGCGAAGAAACGATCTTGCCGAAAGCAGCACCGATAACCACGGCGACTGCCAGATCGATTACATTGCCTTTGACTGCAAATTCCTTAAAGTCCTGAATAAGTCCCATAGTTTTTTAGTAAGCAAAAGGTTCGTACAAGGCTCAAGTATAGCATATTGTTGATTTGAGGTAAAGTATTGCGCCTCTGCATAAACTTTTCTTTGAATTGATAAAGCTCAGTTTTAGCTGGTTAATCTGCCTTATACTTGCACAATGTTGATATTGGTTTTCTTATTTTGTTTTCGGTTCATCATCCAGATAATCAATCTTCTTAAGAAAACTGGTGGGTATTTATATCCCTTTTTTGCAAGTCTTTCTCCCATAGCAGGATACTCACTCGATTCCGCCGGAATCGTTCCCAGACCATCCACATATCTATTGTACATGCAAAATGCAGCAGCTATCAAAACAGTATCATGCAAATCTTCGTCAGAAGCTCCTTTCTCTTTTGCCCTATCGATGTCGGCTTGCGAAACGGTCTTCCCGCTTTGTTGGACTTTTTCAGCGATCATTAAAAGAGCCTTCATTTTTTCAGAAACTGGCGCATCCTTAGGATTCTCTACTATACAACTCACAGTTCTCCCCTGGTCGTTCAAGTGGGCATTGGCAGCAGCCGAATGTGAATGGTGGCAAAACTCGCAATTATTTAGTTTGGACACATAGGAAGCAATTAATTCACGCTCCCCTGAACTCAGTTTTGAAGGACCATGGAGTAAAGTATGCGCCAAGTTAGATAAGGCCTTTCCGGTGGAGCCCTTGTAAAACAGTAGTTCCACAATTCCTGGTTGGTTTACGCCTGTCTTTATATAAGTCATATTCTTTATGTTTAGTTAATTGGATGCAGTTGCTGGTTGACAAGATGCCGATTCATTAAAATAGTCACTCTACACAAATTACATGGAAAGTCCTATAAAACTTTACCCTCCGGTTTAAGCCTTACGCGCAGCAGGTACATATCAGCGGTGATATACAGCACAGATTCGTTGTTGCCAAACGTGCAGTTGGCGGTAGCCTCTCCGGTTTTGATCGTCCCCAAATGTTTGCCTTCCGGGCTGAAAATCCAGACGCCGCCCGGACCGGTAGCAAACAGGTAGCCACCGCTGTGGACCGCCAAACCATCAGGTAAGCCTTTTTCCCGGGCAGTCTGAGAGGTAGCATCATAAAATACCCGTCCGTTTTCAATATTGCCCTCACCGGTGACGTCGTACGCCATCCAGATGGCTTTTTCCGGGTCAGAGTTGGCTACATACAAGGTTTTGCCATCGGGCGAAAAGCCAATGCCGTTGGGGCGGCTGAGTTCTTTGGTCAGCAGCGTCAGGGTGTTGGTTGCTTCATCATAGCGGTAGACGCCCTGAAAGTCCAGTTCTTTCTGCTGGCTGTCGGCGCCGCCAGGCAAGCCGTAGGGCGGGTCGGTAAAGTAAAGCTGGGCGTTGCTTAGGTACGCCGCATCGTTTGGGCTGTTGAGACGCTTGCCTTTGTATTTCGAGACGATGGGTTTATACACGGGTTTAGGTTCTGCCAAAGGAGCTTCCATGCGGGCTAATTGCCGGTCGCCATGCTGGCAAAGCACCAGCTTTCCGTTGCGGTCCAGCAGTAAACCGTTGGAACCGGGCTCTTCGCCGGCGATAGCCTCACTCGATGAGCCTGCCGGCTTCAGATACAAAGAAATACTATCTTCTTCGGTCCACTTAAAGACACTGTTGCGGGGAATATCCGAAAACAGCAGAAAACTTCCCTGCGACACCCAGACCGGCCCTTCCGTCCATTCAAAACCATTGGCCAACACCTCTATGGTAGCCTCAGGGGACATAAGGTTGTCAAGTTCAGCATCTAAACGTTCTATAGCACCCAGGGTAGCATATCGGGCAGTTTCTTTTTCGGGGGTGGCAGATTCGGATTGGTTGCTTCCGGCGTTGCAGGCTGTTAGAAGCAGACAGGCCAGAAACAGGCAGGGGGTAGTATAGGTCATGGTTGTATCCGTATTTTTGCCCTAAATCTACATTTAGTTATGTCGTTAGGCAAATGACACTGCGAAATTTTATAGTCAACGGTCTCATATTAACAGGCAACTTCCGAACACAACAGACCACAGTTTGTTAAAGATATAACCAGAAAAAGTTAAACACAGAGGATTATGAAAATATTACTGACCGGCGCCAACGGCTACATTGGAATGCGTTTACTGCCTGTACTGGTCGAACACGGCCACGAGGTAGTATGCCTGGTACGCGACAAGCGCCGTATGAAGGTAGACGATGCTCTTGAAAAGCATATCACGTATTATGAGGCTGATCTACTCAAAAAAGAGACGTTGGCAGACCTTCCCCAGGACATAGAAGCGGCTTACTACCTAGTACACTCTATGGGCGGCTCCGACGACTTTGAGGAGAAAGAAAGCAAGGCAGCTACTAATTTTGCAGAACAAATTCAAAAAAGCTACTGCAAACAGATCATTTACCTGAGCGGTATTGTCAACGACGACCAACTTTCTAAACACCTGCAATCCAGGAAAAATGTAGAAGATATTTTATTAGACAGCGGCGTACCGACGACCGTACTGCGGGCGGCTATCATCATCGGTTCGGGCGGCGCCTCTTTTGAGATCATCCGCGACCTGGTAGAAAAGCTGCCGGTCATGGTCGCGCCCAAATGGCTCAACATCCGGTGCCAGCCGATTGCCCTGCGCAACGTATTGCAATACCTGGAAGGTGTCTTGCACAAAAAAGAGACCTACGACCGTGTTTTTGATATTGGCGGGCCGGACATCCTTACTTACAAACAAATGCTGCTTCGCTTTGCCGAAGTCAGGAACCTGAAGCGGCGTATCATCACCGTGCCTGTGCTTTCGCCGCGCCTGTCTTCGCTGTGGCTTTACTTTGTGACCAGTACTTCTTTTTTCCTGGCCAGAAGCCTGGTAGACAGTATGAAAAATGAGGTCATTGTGAAGCATACGGGCATCAAAGACATTGTAAAAATAGATACGTTGTTTACCTACCGGGAGTCCGTGGAGCGGGCGTTTCAGAAGATTGAGCAGAACGAAGTGATTTCCAGTTGGAAAGATTCTTTCACCAACATCCGCAAAAACCTGAACTTATCCGACCGCATCAAAGTGCCGGAACATGGCGTCTACCGGGATGTGCGTAAAGTGCCTTTCAAAAAAGCCAAAGAGCAGGTCATTGAAAACATCTGGAGCATCGGCGGCAAACGCGGCTGGTACTACCTGGGATTTTTGTGGGAGTTGCGTGGCTTTCTGGACCGCCTGGTAGGTGGCGTAGGGCTGCGGCGAGGGCGAAGAAGCGAAAACAACCTGGCGGTGGGCGATGCGCTGGACTTCTGGCGGGTGCTGGTGGCCGACAGAGAAGAAGGACGCCTGCTGCTGCTGGCCGAGATGAAGCAACCTGGCGAAGCCTGGCTGGAGTTTTGCGTCATAGAAGAAAAAGGGCAGAATTATCTACTCCAGACCGCTACCTATCGCCCGCATGGGCTGGCAGGACGCCTGTACTGGTGGGCAGTATGGCCCTTTCATGGATTTATCTTTCCGGGCATGGCCAAACGCATTATCTGCTTTGAAGAAAAGCAACGCGAGATCGCGCAGAAACAGCAGGAGGAAAAAGTATCCGCGTGAGCGATGTTGGGGTGTTTTAGTGTTCCGGTGCTGATGTATTTGGTGGTTACTTTTTTACTTGAGCATTGAGTGCGCCCGGCACCCGGTTGATTGTTGAATATTGAGTGTTTAAAAAACATTTACGACCTGCAACTTATAGCATCAGCTCACTTTCATGCTAAATACCTATTCATATATATGAAGACAAGCTGCACAATGCATGACCGGGCGGACGCCCTACTATGTTTTGGGTCGTAGAAAAACCTACGACCAGGGGTGGTAGCTTCGGCGCCCGATCCCGAACAGCCGTTACGACAGGAGTGACGGAAAGAAGAAAAAACCCTTAACTTAATGACATTGGGCGCGCGTTTGAGTGCAACGGAAACGTGTGCCTTTTTCACTTGAATGTTTCTTGGCGCATCAAGCAGTCAAGCTCATCAAAGATTTTCTGTTTTCAGATAAAGCTCCCGGAGAGGAATTTCTATCTCGAGCGATTGTAACCTTACAGACTGATCAAGCCCTTCTACCCAAGTGATCTGCCAAAGGTCGGTAAATGACTTCCGGTAGAAAATCTGAACGGAAGGCTCCTGTTGGCTGATCAGCACATATTCCTGTAAGCTGGGTAGTTCGCTATAAAATTTGAATTTGTTGCCCTTGTCATAACCAAGGGTACTATCCGAGAGGACTTCTATGAGCAGCACAGGATTGGTGATCGCTTTGGTATCCTTTTCAGAACGCTCTACCGGTCCGCAGGTCACGGAGATGTCCGGGTACAACGAGCGTGTAACGGCGGCTATATGCACTTTTTGGTCGCTGGTAAACACATTGCAAGATTGATTGCGCAAGGCGTTACCTAAAAACACATGCATATTGTGGCATATAGCGTTGTGTTTGGGTTCGCCCCCCGCCATCGCAAACACTTCGCCATCGTGGTATTCGTACCTTTGGTCGGTTTGCTCTTCTAATTGTTGGTATTCCTCTAAGCTGAGAAAATTATTAGGTTGTATTTGTTCCATATGTTTTTTCAACGTCTGCTCGGAGGTAAGGTTTCTTGACAGATCATGCGCTGTATGAGTTTGCTACCTTCCAGAAACCTATTTAAAAGCTTATTTCCGGTACCTGTTATACTTTTTGAGCAATTCTATGAGCCGGTCGTGGGGTAGTTCGTAGACGGTGTTACCATTGAAGCCGGTCATGGTTTCGGCGGCTACCAGGGCATTGAGGATGGCTTCTTCGGTCGCCTGGGCGGTAGCATAAAACAGGGGATTCATCTGGTCGTTGGGCAGCATGGTGAGTTGCTGTACTTCTTCTCTGTTGGCTGCACCAGGGTTGGCTGTAGAGAAAGCAATAAAAATATCGCCCGACCCATTGCCCCCGTATCCACCGACTTTGGCAATACCGATAGGCACACGCCGGGCCAATCGTTTCAACTGGTTGGGCAGCAGCGGAGCATCCGTAGCAACCACCACGATGATAGAACCTGTCTCTTGACCGGGCACACCAAACTTTACTTTGGGCATTAAATCTTGTATCTCTTTGCCTACGGGCACACCGGCAACGGTCAGGTCGCTTCTGCTGCCGTAGTTGGCTTGCACCAGTACGCCTACCGTATAAGTAGCATCTCCGGTCTGTATGACCCTGGAAGAAGTACCCGTACCACCTTTGAAGCTGTGGCAGATCATGCCCGTGCCGCCGCCCACACCGCCCTCGGCTACTTTGCCGGATTTGGCCTGGTTGAGCGCCTGTATGGTATGTTCCTGCTTTACATGAAAGCCGTTGATGTCGTTCAACACCCCATCGTAGGTTTCGGCCACGACGGGCAACGCCCAGAATAAATCTTGTTTGCCCCCTAACTGGTCAAAAAACTTATTTTCGTATTGCCAGGCGATCACCGCATCCCGCACGACGCCTACGCTGTGCGTGTTGGTGATCATGACAGGGCCTTCCAGAAAGCCGGATTCTTCTACCCAGGTGGTGCCGGTCATTTCTCCGTTGCCATTCAAGCTATACCAGCCTGCCATCACAGGATCATACTTTTTGCCCCTGGGTAAAATAGCCGTCACCCCGGTTCTGACCGGCCCCTCTCCTACTTTCAAATCGCCTTTGCCTTTGATGAGCGTCACCTGTCCTACTTCTATGCCTTTCACATCGGTGATGGCGTTATAGGTTCCCGGTGTACCTTCCAAAGGTATGCCCAGATCGCGGGCGCGGGTACTCTGCTGCGCATGAGAAATGTGAGGCATGGCTAAAAAGATGATGGCTAATGGTATAGCGATGAGCAAAGATGTCATATTTTGCTTCTGTATGGAAAAGATATGGCGGGTGGAGACGCAAAATATTGCGTCTGTACTGCTGCCGATAGGGCTAATCATGGTAGGCTGCATCAGCTATTTTTAAGGCTTCTGAAATAATATGTAATCCTTCATCAATTTCATCTTTGGTAATGCAAAGCGGGGGAGCGATGAAAAGGTAGCTCCAGCGGACAAAGGTGTACATCCCCAGTTCTTTGAGTTTGGCAGCAATTTTTGCAGTTAGTTCCATCCCGGCGGGTTTTGCATTAAAAGGCGCGATAGGTTCTTTGGTCTGGCGGTTTTTCACCAGTTCCAGGCAGCCTAACAGGCCGGTATTGCGAAAATCACCGATGCAAGGGTGTTGTTCTTTCAGGGCTTCTATCCTGCGCTCTAAGTACTGACCCATATGGGCGGCGTTTTCTATCAGGTGTTCGTCTTCATAAATGTTGATCACTTCCAACGCGGCAGCACAGGCAACAGGATGGGCGGAGTAAGTCAGTCCCAACATCAAGGGGTTATCATCAAAGCGGGCAGCGACCTTATCATTGACCACCAAAGCGCCCAAAGGCAGGTAGCCACAGGTGAGTCCTTTGGCAAGCACCATCATGTCGGGCACGACGCCTTCATGATCTACGGCGAACCATTTTCCGGTACGTCCGAAGCCGCTCATCACTTCATCGGCAATCAATAGGATACCATGTTGATCGCATATCTGCCGAAGCCTGGTCCAGAAACCTGACGGATACTTCAGGCAACCCGAAGAGCCGGAGGTGCCTTCCATCAGGATGGCGGCTATGTTTTGCGGACCTTCGTACGCGATGATACGCTCCAACTGCTCATAATATTCCTCTTCCCAGCCCGAATGCGTGGCACGGTACGCATAAGGGATTTCCATATGCACAAAATTGGGCGACTGCTGGGCATCGGCCGCCAGCTTCCGGGGATCGCCCCCGGCCGATAAAGCGCCGTACGTAGCGCCGTGATAAGAACGGTAGCGGGTAATGATTTTGTGCCGCCCGGTGTAGAGGCGCGCCAGTTTGATGGCATTCTCAATGGAGGTGGCGCCGCACAGGGTAAAGAAAACCTTGTTGAGGTCGCCCGGACATATTTCAGCTAATTTTTTACCCAGATCGCCTCTTACTTTGGTGATACAGGCAGGCGTGACATAGCTTACCTGCTGCATCTGTCGCACCACAGCATCCGTGACGCGCTGGTTGCCATGCCCGATGTTGACGTTCATCAGCCCGGAGGAAAAGTCAAGGTAACGTTTGCCGTCATAGTCATACAGGTAAACCCCTTCGGCTCTCTCTACGCTGATCGGGTTGATGCCCTTTTGTTTGGACCAGGAAAAAAGCGTGTGGTCCATGTTGTTTTGGAGGATTTCGTCTTTCTCCTCTTGGGTAAGGGTAGCTGTTTCGGATAGCATATGATGGTATTGTTAGTGATAAAAATCTGGACTACATATTAACCACAAAGTACACAAAGCATGTACAATCGCAAAACTGATTTTTGTAATGCTGAATACCTCCATCAATATCAGACGACATAGCCATGCGCAATACGCATCAACTCATCGTATACCAGATCAACGCCAACAGAAGTATTCAGTAGAAGCATAGGTTTTTTGTTGTCTAATCCTATAGAAGGAAGGTCAAGCCATGCCATAAATTCAGCCATGTCTTCAAAAACATCTTCCCCTAAAATAAACAGTCTCTCCAGTTTCGAAATAAGTTCCTTTTCCATAGATGCTAAAATTTGAAATTTATTCCCTGATACACAAACGCTTTCTCAATTTTCAACTCATCCAGTTCACGCCTGCTTCAGGGTTCCATTTGGTGGTGATCTTTTTAAGTTTGGTCCAGAATTCTATGGAGCTTTTTCCGGTAATGTCCGAGGTACCAAACTTAGACTCATTCCAACCGCCAAAAGAAAAAGGTTCGCGGGGCACGGGCACACCAATGTTGACACCGACCATGCCGGCACTGGCTTTTTCCATCACCTGACGGGCTGCGCCGCCGTTTTGGGTAAAGACAGCCGCTGCATTGCCATATGGATTGGCGTTTTCTATCTTCAAAGCTTCCGCCAATGTATCGGTGCGCATGATAGCCACTACGGGCCCGAACACCTCCTCTTGCGCGATAGCCATGTCGGGCGTCACATCATCTACCACCGTAGCGCCTACATAATAGCCATTTTCTTTGCCTTTCACTACTGTGTGGCGTCCATCTACCAGCACCCGTGCGCCCTGCTGTTCGGCTTCCGTGATATACCGCTCTATCCGTTCTTTGGCCTGTAGACTGATCACCGCCCCAAGGCTTTCACCCGGCACCAGCTTGCGGGCTTGCTGGCAGATGCGCTCAATGATAGGATCGGTCTCCCCTACAGCTAACATCGCAGAGGCTGCCATACATCGCTGTCCGGCGCAGCCTGTCACCGAGGCAATGATGTTGGTAGCCGTCATTTCGGGCTGGGCATCCGGCAGTACGATCATATGATTTTTGGCGCCGCCCAGCGCTAACACACGCTTCAGACGGGAAGCCGCGCGGGCGTATACCATTTTGGCAACTTTGGTGGAGCCTACGAAAGAGACCGCCTCAATACCGGGATGGTCGCAAATGGCTTCCACGATAGTTTTACCGCCGTTGACAATATTAAAAACACCGTCGGGCAGACCGGCTTCTTTGAGCATTTCGGCGATGCGTATCATACTTAAAGGCACCTGTTCGGAAGGCTTGATGATCATCGTATTGCCCAACACCAGCGCGTTGGGGATGGTCCAGTGCG
>JBBSNI010000044.1:0-22825 GCA_038232695.1 Cytophagales bacterium | reverse complement strand
TGTTTGGTGTTCTTTATGAAACTTTTTTTGCTGGTGGGCTGTTTTGTTGGGCTTGCCCACTTTTTTTTTTATTTTTTTGCCCCGTATAAACGCGACCGCATCACCAATGTTGGGTGTTCCGGCTTCAAACTTATAAGGAATGTCGTTATAGGTAGTCTTTTCGAAGCTGACGTGTTTGATCATCTCGCCGCCGCCCTGGTAAGGAGGCATCTTTTCCAGCCATTTCCTTTTGCCATACAATATACCAATGCCGGTAGGACCAAAGATCTTATGAGCAGAGAATACGAAGAAATCGCAGTTGAGCGCCTGCACGTCGATGTCCAGGTGCGCTGTCGCTTGCTCGCCGTCGACTAGCACCACTGCCCCCTGTTCATGCGCCCGGTCGATGATCTCGTTCACCGGGTTGATCGTACCCAGGCTGTTGGAGACATACACGACGCTGACAATTTTGGTACGCTCGCTGAGCAGTTTGCGGTATTCATCCAACAGCAGTTCGCCATCTTCGTTAACCGGGATTACTTTGAGCGTCGCGCCTTTTTCTTCACAGAGCATTTGCCAGGGCACGATGTTAGAATGGTGCTCCATCGCAGAGATGATGACTTCGTCGCCTTCCTTCAAAAAATGGCGCCCGTAAGAAGCTGCCACCAGGTTGATACCGTCGGTGGTTCCTTTGGTAAAGATCACTTCTTCCGATTCGCGGGCATTGATAAAGGTTTTTACGGCCAGGCGGGTTTCTTCAAAGGCAGCCGTCGCCCGTTCTGCCAGCGTATGAATGCCCCGGTGGATGTTGGCATTGTCGAACTGGTAATAGTGCGTGATCGCCTCAATGACAGAAGTGGGTTTCTGGGTGGTAGCCGCGTTGTCAAAGTAGATCAGCGGCCGGTTGTTGACCTGCTGGTGCAGGATAGGAAACTCCTTTCGGATGGCTTCCACGGCAAAGGCAGCCGGTATGTCAAGGGTAGGTTGTGAGGTGTTCATAACAGTATATATTTTCTGACATCTCTTCGTTGCTACGAAAAGAATGGCAGGTTAAACAATTAAGGGAGTATAGAAAAACAAACATACCCAAAACCGAAAGAAGTCCCACCATTTCCATTGCCATTTCATTGCCCTGGGTTTAAACCCAGGGCAATGAAATGGGTATTATAGACCTCAATAAAAGCATCAAAATCTTCACCCATATCTTTTATGGATTCTTTTAATTCTAAGGTACTATCACGCAGGAAACCTACTTTAGCATCCATAGCATTGGCTTTCATCTCTACTTTGCGAATGCTTTGTCTGAGTTTTTCTATTTCTTCCTTCATAGCTATATCCTTTGATACAGTTTACATATCTTTTTCGAGCCGGGTAACGATCATCTGTCCGATCTGTTCTTTCAAAGGTTCTACCTTGATATGCTGAATAACATCGCTGGCGAATGCTTTGAGCAGCAGGGCGCGTGCCTGCTTCATGCTCAATCCGCGGGTTCTCAGGTAAAACAACTGCTCGGGATCAATCTGCCCGGTCGTAGCGCCATGCGAACATTTAACATCATCGGCCCAAATCTCTAATTGCGGCTTGGTATCTACCGAAGCCTCGTCGGTCAGCAGTATGTTTTTGTTAGACTGAAAAGCGTTGGTCTTCTGCGCGCCCGGTCTTACGTAGATTTTACCATTGAACACACCCCTGGACTGGTCGTCCATGATGCCTTTGTACAGTTCATTACTAAAACAGTTGGGCTGGCGATGATCTACAATCGTATGGTTATCCACATGCGTTTTCCGGTCTAAGGCATACAGCCCGTACATATGTGCTTCGCAATGTTCGGCATCCAGGGCAATATTGAGATTGTTTCTGATCATGGCGCCTGCCAGCGAGATCGTGGTGGCATTGAAAAGGCTTTGGGCTGTCTGCAATACCTGTGTGGTGCCGGTATGGTAAGCCTGCCCGCCGTCAGTTTGCAGCTTTTGGTAATGTACGGTGGCGTGTTGTGCGAGCACTACTTCCGTCACCACATTCTGATAAGCGGGCAACGAACCCAGGCTGCTAAAGGATTCTACTACGGTAAGCTGACTGTTTTCACCGGCGATATAGAGGTTCCTGGCTTGTGTCATTACCTTTCCCTGCGTCGTATCCGTAATAAAGTAAGCCAGTATGGGTTCTTCCACTACCTTGCCTAGGGGCACATAGACAAACAGACCTTCCTCTGCCAGTGCTGTGTTTAAGGCGACGAAAGCATCCTGGCGGAAGTCTGCCTGGCGCGAAAAGTATGCTTCTATGAGGTCGGGATTTTCGCTGAGCGCCTGGGAAAATGGCTTGATCACCAGGTTTTCTGACGGGGTGACAATGCTGGAAAGGTCTTCTATCCATTGCCCGTTGACAAACACTAGGATGTTGGCAGGCAGGTTTTTGGGAAGCTGCTGCCTGATTGTCTCTTTGCTTTCCTGGCTAAGCAAATAAGCCGGAGTAGCCTCGTCTGCACTGAAATTCTTTTCCAGGGCACGTGAAATAGGCGTGTACCGGTATTCTTCGTTTTTAGAAGTAGGCAGTCCTAACTGTTCAAAGCGGTTCATAGCTTCCTGCCTGATAAGCTGTACGGCTTCGGAAGAACGGGGCAACTTTTCAAAATGCCGGAGAAAAGCTTCTTTCAACCCGGAAGTATGGGGTGTGCTGGTGATCTGCATAAAAAAAGTTATCTAAACAAATAATTGAGAATGACAAAGGGCTAAACAGCAGGCGTACTGACTATTTCTTTGATCCAGTCGTAGCCTTTTTCTTCCAGTTCCATCGCCAATTCTTTGGTGCCGGATTTTACGATCTGCCCATTGTAGAGTACATGCACGTAGTCGGGTATGATGTAATCGAGCAGCCGCTGGTAGTGGGTGACCACGATGGTCGCATTGTCACTGGATTTCAGCTTGTTCACGCCGTTGGCCACAATTCGGAGGGCGTCTATATCCAGTCCGGAGTCGGTTTCATCCAGGATGGCGAGTTTGGGTTCGAGCATGGCCATCTGAAAGATCTCGTTTCGTTTTTTTTCACCGCCCGAAAAGCCTTCATTCAGCGCGCGGCTGATCAGTGATGGGTCTATTTCTACCAGTTTCATTTTTTCTTTCATCAGTTTAAGAAAAGAGACCGCATCCAGCGGATCATGCCCCCGGTGCTGCCTGATCTGGTTCATCGCAGTTTTGAGAAAGTTGGTGACGCTGACGCCCGGGATTTCTACCGGATACTGAAACGCCAGGAAGATACCCTCCCGCGCCCGTTCTTCCGGTTCCATCTCCAGCAGGTCATTTCCCAAAAATTCTACACTGCCTTCCGTCACCGTGAAGTCTTCTTTGCCAGCTAATACGGAAGCCAGCGTACTTTTGCCGGAGCCGTTGGGTCCCATGATGGCATGTATTTCACCGGCTTTCACTTCCAGGTTGATGCCTTTCAGAATTTCATTATCCTCGACGCTTGCCTTCAGATTTTTAATAATAAGCATAGCTTATGATTTCAAAATGTTAATAAATGTAAGATGATGTATAGCCTGAAACGTTACCGCCCAAAGCAAAAGCTATGGCTGCGGACCAGTCCGGGTGTAAATTTTCTGAGCAGACCCACGAGTTTTACCCGACGCTGCCTTCCAGGGTAAGGGCCAGCAGCTTCTGAGCTTCTACGGCAAACTCCATAGGCAACTGGTTCAGCACTTCTTTGCAGTACCCATTGACGATCAGCGCGATAGCGTCTTCATCGCTGATGCCGCGCTGGTTGCAGTAGAAGATCTGGTCTTCGCCGATCTTGGAGGTCGTCGCTTCGTGCTCGATCTGCGCCGTGCTGTTGTGGATCTCTATATAAGGAAACGTATGGGCGCCGCATTTTTCGCCCATCAGCAGGGAGTCGCATTGCGAGAAGTTACGGGCATTTTCGGCGCGCTTCATCACTTGCACCAGGCCGCGGTAGCTATTCTGGCTGCGCCCGGCAGAAACCCCTTTAGAGACGATGCGGCTGCGGGTGTTTTTACCAATATGGATCATCTTGGTGCCCGTATCCGCCTGCTGGTAGTTGTTGGTAACGGCGACAGAGTAAAACTCACCGACAGAATGGTTGCCTTTCAGGATACAGCTTGGATACTTCCAGGTCACGGCCGAGCCGGTCTCTACCTGCGTCCAGGAAATCTTGGCATGGTCGCCTGCACAGATACCGCGCTTGGTGACAAAGTTGTAGATACCGCCCTTGCCTTCCTTACTGCCGGGGTACCAGTTTTGCACGGTAGAATACTTGATCTCCGCTTTTTCGGCGGCATACAGCTCTACGACCGCGGCATGAAGCTGGTTTTCGTCGCGCATAGGGGCGGTGCAGCCTTCCAGGTAGCTCACATAAGAGCCTTCTTCAGCAATGATTAAAGTACGCTCAAACTGCCCGGTGTTGGCGGCATTGATCCTGAAATAGGTAGAAAGCTCCATAGGGCATCGCACCCCTTTGGGAATATAGCAAAACGAGCCATCGCTGAATACCGCTGAATTGAGTGCGGCAAAATAGTTATCGCCGGGAGGCACCACCGAGCCTAAGTATTTTTGCACCAGTTCGGGGTGTTCGCGTACGGCTTCACTAAAGGAGCAGAAAGTAATGCCCAGGTCAGCCAGCTTGCCTTTGAAAGTAGTAGCAACCGAGACGCTATCCAGGACCGCATCTACGGCGACGCCGGTCAGCCGCTTTTGCTCTTCCAGCGAAATGCCCAGCTTTTTGAAAGTATCCAGCAGTTCGGGGTCTATTTCATCCAGGCTGTTGGGCTTTACTTTTTGCTTGGGCGCGGCATAAAAGATAATATCCTGGTAGTTGATGGCAGGAAACTTCACATTGGCCCAGCCAGGCTCTTTCAGGGTGAGCCAGTGGTGGTAAGCCTTCAACCGCCATTGCAGCAGCCATTCAGGCTCTTCTTTTTTGGCAGAGATAAACCGGATGATGTCTTCGTTGAGCCCTTTGGGCGCAGCATCCGATTCGATATTAGATTCAAAACCGTATTTATAGTCAGACGTGGTAAATTCTTCCAGAATTTTGTTGTCTTTGCTCATAGCTTCAGTGAATGAGGTTTGGATTGTATAGAATTAACGTTGTATGATATGAAACGTTCCCATAAAAATGAATTATTTAGAACGATTTTAAACAAAGAACATCATACAAAAAATGGCTTTACTCGCCCAACTGAATATGGCGGTTGAGGCTTTCTTCCAGCGAGATCAGGGTTTCCGTGCGGACGATGCCATCAATGCGCTGGATTTTGTCATGCAGCACTTCGCGCAGGTGTTTGGTATCCCGGCAATGGATTTTGATAAAGATGCTGTAGTTGCCGGTGGTGTAATGGATTTTTACTACTTCGGGTACCTTTTTAAGCTCGCTGACGACCTGGTTGTAGAGAGAACTTTTTTCTAAGTAGATGCCCAGGAAGGCGGTGATGTCATATCCCAACTTAGAGTAATCCATGTTGAGGGTAGTCCCTCTGACAATGCCCATTTCTTCCATTTTGCGCATACGGACATGCACCGTTCCGCCCGAAACGTATACTTTTTTGGCGATTTCAGTATACGGAATCTTGGCATCTTCGGAGAGCAGCGCCAGAATCTTTAAATCAATGTTATCAATTTCTAAATTTTTACTCATTTTGCCGGGGTAAATTAAGTTTGGTTTAATCAGATTGCCATAAAATTACGACGAATATAAATTTTGATCAAATTTATTAAATTTTTTTTAACTTAAAATAATAAATATTAGTTTTGCCATTAATCAAAGGTAAGCCATCTGCTTACGATTTGTATTCACTGTAGGGTGATGAAACAGGCAGACATGCCCTCCTGTCTCGGGGGTGGAGACGATAGGATAAATTCCGAAAGCTTTCGGAACTAACTACTCCGTGGAGGTTCGACTCCTTCCCCTACAGCTTGCCGACATACCGGACTTCATTTTTTGGGTTAATGTTGTTTTTCAAAAAAGGCCGTAAAATCTTACGGTCTTTTTTGATGAATATCCTTCATTTCTTCCTGCTCTTTTGAAAAACCACCATAATTTATTAATTTAGTTGCTATATTTTTAACTTGTTTCAACAAAACAAATTATTTTTAAACAATTTTAAAAATTTTAGCTAAAAAATTATTATGGTATCAAAAGAGCGCCCCTGGTTTAAGAACTATCCTGACATACCCCAGGAAATTGACCCGCACCATTACGCATCGCTGGTAGACCTACTGGACGAATGCATCCGGAAGTATGCCGACCTGCCCGCCTTCGAGTGTATGGGCGCTACCATCACCTTTAAAGAACTGGATACCCTTTCTTTGCAGTTCGCCGCTTTCCTTCAGCACGAGGCCCATTTGCAGAAAGGCGACCGCATTGCCCTGCAAATGCCTAATATGCTGCAATACCCGGTAGCGATGCTGGGCGCGCTGCGTGCCGGAGGCATTGTGGTCAATACCAACCCGCTCTACAAACCCAGGGAAATGCAGCATCAGTTTGAAGACTCGGGCGCCAAAGCCATCGTCATACTGGCCAACTTTGCCAGCAACCTGGAGCAGATCCTGCCGCATACAGCTATCGAGACGGTCATCATCACGGAGATTGGCGATATGCTGGGCAGTATCAAAGGGAAGGTGGTTAATTTTGTGGTAAAAAAGATCAAGAAGATGGTGCCTGCTTATCAGTTGCCCCAGGCGGTACCCTTTAAGAAAGCACTTAAACAAGGCAGCCGCCTGACACTCAAAAAAGTAGCCATAGAAGGCAAAGACACGGCTTTTCTCCAATACACCGGCGGTACGACGGGCGTATCCAAAGGAGCGGCGCTTTCGCATACCAATATGATCGCCAACATGGAACAGATCGCTGCCTGCATGTCGGTACGCCTGGAGGAGCGCATAGAAACCATGATCACTGCCCTGCCGCTATACCATATCTATGCGCTGACGGTCAATTGCCTTTCTATCATGAAGATAGGCGGGAAGAATGTGCTGGTCACCAACCCACGCGATATGGATGCCTTTCTGAAAGAACTTCGGAAGCAGCCTTTCACCGCCATCACGGGCGTTAATACCTTATATAATGCTTTGCTGCACCAGCCTGCCTTTGCCCAACTGGATTTCAGCCACCTCAAAGTAGCCAGCGCCGGGGGCATGGCCGTGCAGAAAAGCGTCGCCGAAGAGTGGAAGAGAGTGACCGGCATCACCCTGACAGAAGGCTACGGACTGACAGAAACAGCCCCCGTATTGACCACCAACCCCTGCGACGGGACAGCACGCGTTGGTACCATCGGGATGCCCGTACCCAATACCGATTTGATCATTGTGGACGAAGAAGGCAAGGAAGTACTCATAGGACAGCCCGGAGAGATCTATGCCAAAGGCCCGCAGGTGATGAAAGGCTACTGGAACAAAGCGGAAGAAACCCGGCATGTATTCTCTCCCGACGGCTGGTTTAAAACAGGCGATATTGGCATCATGGACGAGGATGGATACATCAGGATCGTAGACCGCAAGAAGGAGATGATCAATATATCGGGCTTCAATGTCTACCCGAATGACATAGAGAACATCGTAGCCGGACATAGCAAAGTATTAGAGGTAGGTGCCATTGGCGTTCCCGACGATAGATCAACCGAAGCTGTGAAGATTTTTGTGGTCAAGAAAGATCCCAGCCTGACGCGGGAAGAACTGATGGCTTATTGCCGGGAAAATATGACTGCCTACAAAGTGCCCAAACACATAGAATTCAGAGAAGAACTGCCCAAGTCTAATGTAGGCAAAATACTGAGACGTATGCTCCGCGAAGATACGGCAAAAGCCTAACTTTCAGGATATCAGGTGCTCCTGCAACCGCCGGCGGATGTCGTCCGGGATGGGCATGGACTTTTTGCTTTCATAATCATAATGTACCAGTACGGACTTGCCTTTGGCACACAAGGTATCCCGCTGATGCGCCTCCTGCCCGATCTGCAAAGAAGACTTGCCTATATGCACCAGATAAGTTTTGATCTCTACCGGGTGTCCATAGACCAGTTCTGCTAAAAAATCCACTTCGATACGGGCGATGATCAGCCGCCACTTTTTAGGGTCCAGGTCCGGGGTGAAATACTCGAACACAGGCTTACGCGCCTGCTCAAACCAGGCTGGAATGACCGTGTTGTTGATATGCCCCAGCGCATCTGTTTCTGCAAACCGGGGATTGAGGTGTTCTGTGAACATGAAAACAAATATAAAACGAAATACTGGTATAACTGACTTTCTCCAGGCAAAGTTGCTGATCAATAAAGGAGTATAAAAAAAAAGAGATGAAGTATGGCAGCAGGTAGATTAGGATAAGTTGTTCCTGAAAAAATTTAAAACTACTAAAAAAGTTATTTTGCACTGTTTTATTAGTGAGGTCAATTAAAAATTATATTAATCTTATCAATAAAGAGCATACCTCTTAATTACTTCCTACGAAGGCATTGCTGTGAAAGCATTTCCCTTGTTTTCAGCCTGAGTGTACGCTTATATACCTTTGTACAAAGTCATATTACATTGTGAGTAAAACAAGTTTCTGCTTAGATAAATCCTCTCTTTGATCATAGTTTTTGTCTATCCACACTGCGGCTGATAAACAGCCCATAAACCAAAAAATAGTGTGACAGATTATGATTACAAGATACAACAACAATAGCATTGCCACCGCAGAGAAGGGAAAAATTCCACGTTTATCTAAAACGCTTTTCATATGGATATTGCTGCTGCATTCTTTCGGAGTGGAAGCAGCTACGCATAGAGAAAACAGATACAGCAAACCGGAAACAGGTGTTGCCTATGCGGCAACTACAGCAAATAACACTACGACGGATAAAATTCCATTAGACAATGGAACCTACCAGGTCACTTTTCTATTCAGCTATTTTTCTAAAAGTGTATTTAGCGATAAGGTGACCATTCTGGCAGAAAAAGAGGTATTGATAGACGACCTGAGAAACGAGCGTCCGGACAAGCCTTGCAAATCTTTCAGCCTGACCCATACCATACAGGTGAGCGATGGTATGCTGGATATAGATTATATGAACCAGGCAATTGATGTGAAACTGGGCATGATCATTAAAAAAACCAGCAGTACGGTAGCCGCGCCAAAGGCACCGGTAGCACAGGCGCCCGCCAAAAAGAATGGCCTGAAATATCGCTATTATGAAGGTGCCTGGAGCCAGATACCTTCCTTTGGGAAGCTTGTGGCCAAGAAAGAAGGCATCGTCAGTAACTTCACGCTAAGCCCCAGAGCCCGGCAGGATTACTTCGGGTTCGAATTTGTGGGCTCTATCCAGATCAGCCAAAGTGGTACCTACACTTTCTATACCGCCGCCGACGATGGCAGCATGGTGTATATCAATGCCAATAGGGTAGTCAACAATGACAGGGCATACGGTATGCAGGAAAAATCAGGAAAAGTATATCTGACGAAAGGACGACATCTGATCCGGGTCAAATATTTTGAAAGGACGGGCGGTGAAAAGCTCACCGTGCAGTATGCCGGCCCTGGCATCAGCAAAAAACCGATCCCGGATGAGGTTCTTTTTCCGGAAGAAGCAGCGACAAGCCAACCTGAGCGTGAAACTACCCCGGCATCCGTTGAAGAAGCTGTTTATCAGATCAATTTCAATGCGAACGCTGCTGACAGCCACAAAAACTGGAACAACTTCAGCAGCAAACCTACCACAGGCAGCAAGATCACTTCCCTGAAAAACAGCAAGGGACAAAAGTCTGCTGTCAGTGTGAGGCTGACGTCAAACTGGACGGGAGATGACAACAGGGGTTATAGCAGTCAGAAAGAAGAAGGTATTTATCCTGATGCCGTTACACGGTCTTATTTCTGGTCAAGAAATCAAGAGACTGTTGAAATAAGTGGACTGAATGCCGGTAAGCAATACGATTTTACCTTTTATGCCAGTTCTGCCTACAACCAAAACCGTACGACGGACTATACCATCAACGGTAAAAAAGTCTCTCTCGATGCATCTTTGAACCGGAGTAAAACCGTTACTTTATCCAAGGTACAGCCAGACAAGTCTGGTAAGGTGACCCTGGGGTTTGCCCCTGGCAAAGGGTCTGCCTACGCGATCATCAGTGCGATGGTCATTGAGACAGCAGCTACTTCCACCGCAAGGATAGGGTCTTCAGGATCTGAAAATATGGCATGGGATGCATCCGTTCAGGTAGAACCAGCGTTAACGGATGATGCTCCTGAAGCAGCAGCACCAACACTGACCATGTACCCCAATCCTGTCAGCCAGGTGTTGTATGTAGCCGTATCCGAACAGACACAGTATGCGCTATACAATGCCAGGGGCGAGGAAGTAGCCAGCGGCGACCATACAGGGATAGGTACGCTTGAGATCATCACCAGCCACCTGAAGCAGGGGCTTTACCACCTGCACCTGACTGCCGGGCAGCAACGCTGGGTCAAAACTATCATGGTGAAGCACTGATGGCCGACGGGGTATTAGGATTTAGATATTAAGTTTTGGATATTTAGTTCTTCAATGTTCCATTTTCATCTGTAAACACCTAAGACCCGCTTCTTATTACCCAATGAAAAAGAAGTAACCAAACGGCGGGAGACAGAGTTACTTATGTTGATGAAATAAAATCCAAGCTACATGAACCTGATCAAACGCTATTGGAAGAAGTTCACCCATACGCTGGTATACAAGCTGATTGATGACACTGTCAACGGATTTATTCACGACAATCCGATGCTCTTTGGTGCTTCTATTGCCTTTTATACGATTTTCTCCATGCCTGCCATTTTGATTTTTATGGTCTTTATTGCCGAAATATTCTATGGGCAAAAGGCCGTGGAAGGCACGCTATACGAAAACATAGAGGGTTTTGTAGGCAGCGAAAGCGCCCAGCAAATCCAGAATATCCTGAAAAACGCACAGTTTGATCAATCGGGTTTTTTTGCCCGTGTCATTGCTGTCGGGTCTCTGATGTTTAGTGCCACCACCGTGTTTGCCAACGTACAATATGTCCTGAACGAGATCTGGGGCGTGCGGGCAAAACCGGAAAAAGGCTGGCTCAAATTCCTCATAGACCGGCTGTTTTCGTTTCTCATCGTAGCCGGTCTGGGCGTACTGCTGCTGATCGCTGTAATGGCCGATGTGGTACTTAACTTTGATGTCATCCGGGAGTTTCTCACCAAGATATTTTCCGAATACACCGTATACCTTATACAGGGCATCACCTTTATTTCTGTGGTCGCCATCGTAGCGGTGGTTTTTGCGCTGGTCTTCAAACTGCTGCCGGATGCTAAGGTACGCTGGCGCGATGTCTGGGTAGGGTCGCTGGTCACTTCTTTCCTTTTTATTTTGGGGAAAGAATTAATTGGCTGGTACCTGAGTCAGAGCACCACTTCTTCTACCTATGGAGCGGCGGGCTCTTTGGTTTTCCTGCTGGTATGGATTTACTACTCTACGGTGATCTTCTTGGTCGGCGCTGAATTTACCAAAGCTTATTCTCTAAGAGTGGGCAGGGAGATCAGCCCCAAGAAGAATGCGGTAAAGGTGATCAGAAAAGAGATAGAACAGGAAGTAAAGCCGGTGCCGGAGAAGAAAGCAGTCTGAATTTTTGAAAACCATTCATTAACAGCGCGTTTTTTATACCTTTGCAGCGCTTCACTAACCTGATACGATGTATACCGGATTGTTACACCTCCATTCAGCCCTGCGCTATGTCGTGCTGATCCTACTCATTGCCGCTATTCTGAAAGCTTTCGTTGGCTGGTTTGGTCATAAACCCTTTACTCCCGCTGACCGAAAACTGGGTCTATTTACGATGATCAGCGTCCACACCCAATTGCTTATAGGATTGATCCTTTATTTTATCAGCCCTACCGTCCGGGTAGCCTTGTCGGACATGGGACAGGCAATGCAGGATACGGTCGCACGGTTCTGGGCGGTAGAACACATCCTGACCAACCTGATTGCCATCATCCTGATCACCATAGGCTACTCCACAGCAAAAAGGGCAGCGACCGACCGCGCCAAATTCACCCGCATCGCGCTGTTCTACCTCATCGGATTTATCCTGATCATGACCGCCATTCCCTGGCCCTTTAGCCGGGTGGACCGGGGGTGGTTTTGATGGTTAAGTGTAAGGTGAGAAAGTGCGGTTTTGCTTTATTATCCTGCTTTTTCCCTTGAACATTGATTGAGTGTTTAAAATATTCAACCGGGCGCCGGGCGCACTCAATGCTTAACACTCAACACTCAAGTGTTCCTTTGATGCCGTTTTTCTTTGCTTTGGCACTATCGCAATGAGGGCAGAAACAAACCGCTTTATCTCTTCATCTTATCCAGTACTTCCATCACTTCCCGTACGTGCCCTTCGGAGGTTTTCAGAAGCTGCTTTTCTTCTTCAGTCAGTTGCAGTTCAATGACCTTTTCAATGCCGTTTTTGCCCAGGATCACCGGGGCGCCTAAGTAGCAGTTGTCGATGCCGTATTCACCTTCCAGCTTCAGACAGACCGGGAATACCCGGCGCTGGTCGCGGACGATGGCTTCTACCATCTGAGCGGCTGCCGCGCCGGGCGCATACCAGGCCGAAGTACCCATCAGCTTCACCAGCTCGCCGCCGCCTGACTTGGTTCTTTCTACGATCTTGTTCAGCTTGTCCTCCTCGATAAGTTCGGTCACCGGAATGCCGCCGACGGTGGTGTAGCGGGGCAGGGGCACCATCGTATCGCCATGACCACCCATCAGTACCGCCTGTATGTCTTTGGGCGAAACGTTGATGGCTTCTGCCAGGAAAGCGCGGTAGCGTGCCGTGTCCAGGATGCCTGCCATACCCATTACTTTGGTGCGGGGCAGCCCGGAGGTGATGTGCGCCTGGTAGGTCATCACGTCCAGCGGGTTAGAAACCACGATGATGATAGCTTCCGGGGAGTGTTTGACCACGTTCTCCGCCACCGATTTTACGATCCCGGCATTGGTTTCAATCAGGTCGTCGCGCGACATGCCCGGCTTGCGGGGCAGCCCGGAGGTGATGACCACCACTTCGGAGCCTGCCGTTTTGCTGTAGTCGTTGGTAGAGCCCTGGGTGCGGGTATCATACAAATTGATGGGCGACTTCTGCCAGATGTCCAGGGCTTTGCCTTCGGACAGGCCTTCTTTGATGTCTATTAAAATGACTTCGTTAGCGATTTCCCGGTAAGCCAGTACATCGGCACAGGTAGCGCCTACGTTGCCGGCGCCTACTACAGTTACTTTCATGGTGGTGTGCGTTTATGTGAATGAATAATCGTGTTGTCTTAAAATATGACAAATATAGGCAGTGTTTTGTTATCTGAAAGGCGTTCAGAAGTTGATATGCACACTGTTCATACTAAAAAAGCCTTTAGCCGACTGGTACGAACTGATCAGATCCAGCGTATACTGGTGATACAACTCCGATAATGACTCCAGCATCTTTGCTTTTATTTTAAGGTTATTGTTAAAAATATCAGCGATGTTGACATGAGGGATCACATAGAGCGTGGCTTCTTCGGAGGTCACGATGGCATTGTAGGGACGGTGTGTGCCGTGCAGCAAGGCATTGTTGCCAAATGAGTAGCCTCTTTTCAGCCCGTTGATCTTCTCCAGGGTATCCCCGGCATCCACCAGCAGCGACACATAACCTTCTTTGATGATATACACCGCCTGGCTGGGGTCTTTTCTGAAAAACACGACCTCATCTTTTTTGTATTTTCTCAAATACAGGTAAGGCAGAAAATGAAGCATTTCTTCCGGAGAAAGCCTCGAGAAAAGTTTCACCTTAGACAGAAAATTAAATACCGACAGCTCTTCCGTAGTATACGATTTCTGAAAAGGATTCTTCATGGGATGTCCTGCTGTATGATCTGAAAGACCTGCTTCGTGGCTTTCGTGATTTTAAAACGCTCATCGATCCTGTGCCCTACGACCCAGGCAATCGCGTCTGAGGAAAGCAGCACCAGGATTCTGTCTTTCAAGTTTAGCGGAATTTTGCGGTCTATCATAAAGTCGCTCAGCTTTTTTTTGCCCTGCATCCCCAGCGGATAAAACCGGTCGCCCTCCTGCCAGGAGCGAATTTGCAAAGGAAAAGTTAGTTTTTCCAGGTCTAAGGCGGCTATCGCAGGGTCAGCGGGTAGTTTGTAAGTGCTGGCCTCTGCCACCTGGCAGACCAGCCTCCGGTGGTCGTCGAGCGTAAGCTGATGGGTGTCTTTTTCCAGGTAAGCTGCGTAGCGCCCAGACGCCTCTGCCGGGCTGATGATCAGGTGTGTCCGGTCTATGTTGAGCACATACCGCGCAGAAGTAAATCGTTTGCCCGTAGCAGATGATGCATTTTGGATAAAACCGGCAATTGTTTTGACCTGGGCATAAGGAAAATCGTAAGGCTTGAGCAGTTCTGCCAGCACCACCGGCAAAGCTTCCGCTTTTTGTAAAGCAGTAAGAGAGATGAAAATATCCTGTCCTATTTTTTGCAGGCTTTCCGCCTTGATTTGTTTTACGTAATGTTGCAACACTTTTTCAGCACCCTGCATCCGTTCCAGGGTATCGTCCAGCGTATGCAGCAGATTGGGATTGATTTTGAGCAGCGCGGGCATCACTTCCAGCCGGATCCGGTTGCGGGCGTACTTGACCGAAAGGTTGGAAGCGTCTTCCCGCCAGGAGAGCGGCCGCTGCCGGGCATATTGGGCAATGTCTGTCCGGGTAGCAAACAGCAGCGGACGGATCAGCAGTCGTGTTTTGACCGGAATGCCATGCAGCCCGGCAATGCCTGTTCCTTTGGTGAGGTTAAACAGCAAGGTCTCAAACACATCATTTTTCTGGTGGGCGGTAGCCACACAGGCGAATTTTCTTTCTTTGGCTAACAGTTGGAGCCAATCGTAGCGCAGGCTGCGGGCGGTCATTTGTACAGAACTGCCTGACTGCTGGCTTTCCGCCTGGGTGTCAAACGCCTGCACATAGCAAGGTACGCCATATTGGTCTGCCAGCGTCCGGACAAAAGCTTCGTCGGCCTCAGAGGCTTCGCCGCGCAGCCTGAAGTTGACATGGGCTATGGCAAAGCAGTAGTTAGCTTGGGCAAACAGATCCGCCATTACCACCGAATCGATGCCGCCGCTGACGGCCAGCAGGACGGAATCTTGCGGGGAAAAAAGATGTTGCTGGCTAACAAATGTTTTGAAAGCTTCTATCATTGCCGGAAAACCATCAAATTTGCAGCGTGAAAATTTCGTTAAAGGTAAAAAGTTAGCATGAGGTTGGTACTAAAATCCATTTTTTTATTGCTGCTGAGTCTCTACAGTACGCATATTTTTGCGCAAAATAAGATAAGTATAGAAAGTGCTGATTCTCTTCTGGGCGGCAGAAATACCAAAGGCGAAGCCGTTCGCAAACTAATTGGCAACGTAAAACTTACTCAGGGCAGCACCTCCATCTATGGCGATTCTGTGATTTTGTATCCACAGCGTAATATGACCGAAGTGTTTGGCAAACGAGTGCGGGTAGAAGAGGGCGACTCTATTGTGGTAACAGGCAAAAAGCTGGTGTACAACGGCAACACCCGGACGGCGGAGATGCGCAATGATGTCATCTACAAAGACCCCAGCATGACACTCTATACCGATTATCTTAACTTCGATATTCCTAATAACTTTGCCTATTACTATGAAGGCGGACGGCTTGTAGACACCACCAATGTGCTGACCAGCCGCCGGGGCTCTTACCAGACCGTGAGCCACCTGGCCGCCTTCAAAGACAGTGTGGTGCTGATCAACCCGGAATACCGCGTGGAGTCCGATACACTGCAATACAATACGGTCACCAAGGTCGCTTACACTAAAGGGCCTACCGTGATCATTGACAAGGATAGTACGGTGCTGAACGCGGAGGCTGGTAGCGAATTTAATACCACCCAAAAGCAATCTATTTTCGGACTGGGCACGGTAGAAACCCGGAAATATACCATACAGGCAGACCAGCTATTTTTAGACGATGCCAAAAAACGCTATACGGCTGAGCAGAATGTGGTCATGGTTTCCAAAGACAACGATGTCATCATCACCGGACAGTATGCCTATCATCTGAGCAAGGAAGGCATCACCAAAGTATACGGAAACCCGGTGATGAAAAAGATCATGACCCCGGACACTTTGTACCTGAGCGCCGATACGCTCGTCAGTATCGAGGACTCTCTGGCTAACGGCGACCGTATCCTGGCTTTTCACAAAGTCAAGATCTACCGGCAGGATTTGCAGGGTATTGCCGACTCCCTGGCTTACCACGTATCGGACTCCGTGCTGTATTTCTTCGAAGACCCTGTGCTTTGGAACAAAGGCAGCCAGATTACCGCCGACTCTATCAACCTGGAAATACGCAATAATACCATGCACAAGATGAACACGACGATTAACTCCTTTGTCATCTCCCAGGATACGATCCGGAATTTTAACCAGGTGAAGGGCAGAAATATGGAAGCGTTTTTTGAGGAGGGTAATCTGAGTAAGATCAATGTGTATGGCAACGGAGAAACCATTTATTATCCCTTACAGGCGGATACCATCACTGTGGGGATGAACAAGATCGTTTGCAGCGATATTTTTATGGAGTTTCTCAACAACGAGATCAGCAAGATTCATTTTTATGTCAAGCCGGAAGCTTCGCTCATCCCGCCGCATGAAATCAAGAAGGCAGACAGCCGCCTGCAAGGATTTGCCTGGCGCCCGCAGGAAAGACCTACCAAAGCCGAGGTAATAAACCGGACAGAAAGTGCCGCTGAAAAGCCTGTCATTCCTGATTATACCATCAAGCCGGTCTCTGTGCCCGGCAAACGGAAATAGCCGGATGTAAGATATTAAGACGTTTTGTGTTGTAACGGAGAAAAATATTGCGTTATTTTATTCAAATAATGTCACTAAAATTCCGTTAGATGAAATCACTTCTACTACTGCTTTCTTTTCTTGCTCTCTTCGGTACCGGTTTCGCGCAGGAAACTGACCTGCCGTTAGCCTCTTTTGAGAAACCCGTCGCAGATTATTTCACCAACGGCACCTTGTTTTCCGGCGAAAATATTCGCGTGAGCAACGTCTTTCCAAACCCTGTCAGCACCCAGGCAGCCATCGACTATACCCTGACAGACCCGCAGGCTGAGGCCAGCATTGTGATCCATAACCTGCTGGGCAATAAAGTGGCAGAAACTCCCCTGGAAAAAGGCAGCACCAATGTAAGAATACCGACAGATATGCTGGATAATGGCATTTATTTTTACTCCCTGTATGTGAACGGTAAGCGCGTAGCCACCAAAAAAATGCTGGTCAAGAAATAATTCCCCCCCTTTTTCCGTTATCTCCCCGGCACAATGAATATTTTGCCCCGGTTTTCTGTTGACCTGTAAAGATTGTTATTTCAACAGGATACTGTTACCTTTGCAAAAATTGAACATCCATACCTTGATCAAGCCGGTTTATATATTTCTGATCTTCTGCCTGCTCGCTTCCTGTAGCGACTTTCGCCAACTGATGAAAAGCGACGACTGGCAAAAAAAGTACGACGCCGCCCTGAAGTATTATAATGACAAAGACTACTACCGGGCGACCGCTTTGTTAGAAGAAGTGTTGCCGATCATCCGGGGCAGCAAGACTGCTGAAGATGCGCAGTATTACTATGCGTATGCGCATTATTACCAGCGGAAATACCTGTTAAGCTCGCACTATTTCAAGGAATTTTACGAAACCTACTCCCGCAGCAAGTATGCGATGGAAGCCATGTATATGTATGCTTACTCCCTCTACAGGCAGTCGCCCATCACCAGCCTGGATCAGACAGCTACCCGCGAAGCTATTGATGCCATGCAGCTTTTTGTGAACAAATACCCTTACAGCGATTACAAAGACAAGGCGGAAAATATACTGGACGAATTACAGACCAAGCTGGAAGTAAAAGCTTATGATAATGCGTTGCTGTATTATAAGTTGTCGCAATACAAGCCAGCCATTATTGCTTTTGAGAATTTTCAGAAAGATTTTCCTGATTCCGAACTTAATGAAGAAATAAGCTATTGGAAATTAGCCGCCCAGTTTGAATTGGCTGAGCAAAGTATCCGCAGCAAACAGAAAGAAAGATATTATACGACGGTAGAATATTACCAGCGTTTCATTGACCAATACCCCAACAGCAAATTTATTGGCGAAGCCGAATCTATTTACGAGACGGCCATCGGCAAGATCAGAAAAGATACCAGTGACAGTAAAGCATCCGTAAAACCATGAACATCATCAAAAAACCTAACATCCCGGCTTCTATCATCACCCGCGATGCCGCCGAAATCGCAGCACCTACCGGCAACTTATACGAGTCGGTAGCCGTCATATCCAAGCGCGCGCGCCAGATTTCTGTCGCCCTCAAAGAAGAGTTGAGCGGAAAACTGGCAGAGTTTGCCTCTACGGTAGATAACCTGGAAGAAGTTTTCGAAAACCGCGAACAGATCGAGATCTCCCGCTTCTACGAAAGAATGCCCAAGCCGGCTACGCTGGCCATTGAGGAATTTATGGACGACGAGGTGATGTATCGCCGTGTGGAAGAAGAAGACAACCAGTAACACCTTTTGCCTCGCGATGCTCCTTTGCTGAGAAAAAAGATCATACTCGGTGTATGCGGCAGCATTGCCGCTTATAAAGCCGCCCTGCTGACCCGTCTGCTTGTCAAAAGCGGTGCAGAGGTACGGGTCGTTATGACGCAGGCAGCCCAGACGTTTATCACACCGCTCACTTTAGCGACGCTTTCCAAAAATCCCGTGCTCTCCTCCTTTACAGCCGACCCTGAGCAAGGCTTGTGGAACAACCATGTAGACCTGGGATTGTGGGCTGATGCTATCGTCATAGCGCCTGCCAGCACCCATTCTTTGGCCAAGATGGCGCAAGGGCTCTGCAACGACCTGCTCACCGCCGTCTATCTTTCGGCACGTTGCCCGGTATGGATAGCGCCCGCGATGGACCTGGATATGTATCGGCATCAGAGTACGCAGGAAAACCTTGCCCGGCTCCGCAAAGCGGGCAATCTTATCATTGAAGCCGAAGAAGGGGAGTTGGCCAGCGGGCTGTCAGGCATAGGACGTATGGCGGAGCCTGAGCATATCATAGACCATTTACAGGCTTTTTTTAAACAACAACAGCTTCTTGAGGGCAAAAAAGTGCTCATCACGGCAGGGCCTACACACGAAGCTATTGACCCGGTACGTTTTATCAGTAATGCTTCTTCCGGCAAAATGGGCTTTGCCCTGGCAGCGGCAGCGGCCGGGATGGGTGCTACCGTCAGGCTGATCAGCGGACCTACGGCTTTGACCGTAGCGCATCCGTCCATCCACACAGAAAAGGTAAGGAGTGCAGAGGAAATGTATACAGCTTGCCAGCAGTATTTTGAGGAAACGGATGTGGCTATCTTTGCAGCGGCCGTTTCTGATTACATGCCTGCCGTACAATACAAGGAAAAGTTCAAAAAGAAAGACGACACTTTAACCATTACACTCAAAAAAACGCCGGATATAGCCAAAAGCCTGGGCAGCCGCAAAAAGCCGCACCAGTTTGTGGTTGGGTTTGCCCTGGAGACAACCGACGAAGTAGAGAATGCCAGAAAAAAGATCAGGGCAAAAAACCTGGATATGATCGTGCTGAATTCTCTGAACGATCCGGGGGCGGGATTTGGTTATGATACCAACCAGGTGCATCTGCTATTTAAAGACACCGGGGAAGTAAAAACCCTGGCACTAAAAGATAAAAAAGAAGTAGCCAAAGACATCCTGCAAGCGATCACCGAAAAGATATCTACCTGACTAAATATTCAGCTCTTCAGTTATTCAAATCTTCAGTTCTTATCATCTTATGCATAGAATTTTTCTTTTACTGATCTGCCTGCTGACCCTGACCCAACTACAAGCGCAGGAACTGAACGCTAAAGTGGCCGTCAACTACCAGAATGTACAGACCAACGAAACGCGCGTTTTCACAGACATGCAAAATGCTTTCGAACAGTTTCTCAACAGCCGCAAGTGGACCAATGATGTATTTGCGACCGAAGAGCGGATCAACTGCAACCTGGTGATCAACATCAATGAAATGCCAGCCATTGGCACTTTCCAGGCGACCGTGCAGATACAATCCTCGCGTCCGGTTTATAATGCCAGCTACCAGAGCCTGTTGCTCAACTTTGCAGACCGCGACTGGAATTTTAACTACGTAGAATCGCAGCCGCTGGCCTTCAACCCCAATAGTTTTACGGACAACATCACCAGCATCCTGGCTTTTTATGCCAACATCATCATCGGGCTGGATTATGACACCTTCAGCGAGATGGGCGGCACCCCTTATTTTGAGAAAGCCCAGCAAATTGTCAATAATGCCCAGCAGCAGGGGCCCGGCTGGGATCAGTTTGGCAGCAACCGCCGCCGCAACCGCTACTGGCTGGCAGAGAACCTGCTCAACCCGCAAATGGCGCCCATACGCCGTTCGCTCTATACCTATCACCGCAAAGGGCTGGATACCTTTCTCCAAAGTGAAGATGACAGCCGGAAAAATATGCTATCTGCCCTGAACGAAATGCAAAAAATTGCTAAAGTTTTTCCGCAAGCCATTCTGATCATTTCTTTTTTTGATGCCAAAAACGAAGAGCTGATCAGCGTTTTCTCCAAAGGAGCCCCACAACTCCGCAAAGACGCTTACAACACGCTGGTGGAGATCAACCCGGCACAAACCGATGCGTATGCTGTTATTCTAAAGGAGAATTGAGAGGTTTGCTGACTAAAGTTTTGCGTCCTATGTACTTTTTATAAGAACTTTTGCTTTACTTTTGTCCTTAGTAATAAACCGGAACCGTGGACTGTGTCTCACAGCCCACTTTTGCGGACCGCTAAACCCAGGCGATGCTTAAAAATTTAGTGATCAAAAATTATGTCCTGCTCCAGGAACTGGAAATGGAGCCTTCCGAGGCGCTCAATACCATTACGGGCGAAACCGGTGCGGGTAAATCCATCATGCTGGGCGCGATCGGTTTGCTGCTGGGCAACCGGGCGGATAAAAGATCGCTGTACAACGAGGAGAAGAAATGTGTGATTGAAGGCTCCTTTACGGTCAACAAGTTTAGCCTGGAACCTATTTTTGACCAGGAAGAACTGGATTACGACCCGGTTTGTATCCTGCGCCGGGAGATCACGCCCAACGGCAAATCCCGGGCTTTTATCAACGATACACCTGTTCGGCTGGAGACGCTCAAAGGCATCGGTCGGTTCCTGGTAGACATTCACAGCCAGCACGACACCCTGTTGCTGAGCGACAATACCTACCAGTTGGAGATCATCGATGCGTATGCGGATAATGCCCGTTTGCTCAAAATTTTCAGGCAGGCTTATCAGCAGTACCGCCGCGCGGCGTATGAGTACGAAGCGCTACGCCAGGAGTCTGTTCAGATGAACCGCGAGCACGACTTCAACCAGTTTCTGCTCAACGAACTGGCGGAGGCCCGCCTGGAAGCCGGTGAGCAAACGACCCTGGAAGAAGCCTTGCAGGTGATGGAAAATGCTGGTCATATCAAAGAACAACTCAGCGGGGCGCTCATGCTGCTCAACCAGCAGGACTTGTCGGTAGACGATCTGCTGGCGCAAGCCAAACAGTCGCTGTCCAGAATTATTTCTTTCTCTTCCCGTTACGATTCACTGTATCAGCGCGTAGAAAGTTGCCTGATCGAGCTGCGCGATGTGAGCCACGAAGTAGAAAGCGAAGCGTTGGAAGTAGACTTTGACTTTGATAGGGTAGAAGCTACCCGCGACCGCCTGAACCTGATCTACCAGTTGCAGCAAAAACACCACGTTGGTTCAGCAGAGGAGTTGCGGGCAATCCAGGCAGACCTGGAAGACAAGGTCGCTAAAGTAGAAAACCTGGATCAGGAACTGGCACGGCTGAAATCTGTCAAAGAGGCGGCTTTTCAGGAGATGATGGCGCAGGGACGGCAACTTTCCGAAGCCAGGAAAAAAGTATTTGCTACTTTTTGCAAAGAGATAGAAAAGCTGCTGAAAAACGTGGGCATCCCTGATGCCCGCCTGGAGATCAGCCGGAGAGATGCCGAACCCAACGAGATAGGCATCGACCAGGTGAGCATACTATTCAGTGCCAACAAAGGTATTGCCCCGCAGGAGCTCAAAGGAGTAGCCTCCGGCGGTGAGTTTTCGCGCCTGATGTTTTGCATCAAATACGTGCTTGCCAGCAAAACCAGCCTGCCTACCATTATTTTTGATGAGATTGACACAGGTGTTTCCGGTGAGATCGCTATCAAGATGGTGCAGATGATGAAAGAGATGTCCAAAAACCACCAGGTGATCGCCATCAGCCACCTGCCGCAGGTAGCGGCCAAAGGTGACGCCCATTATTTTGTGTACAAAGACAGCCGCTCGGGTAAAACGATCAGCCGGTTCAAAAAACTCACAGAAGAGGAAAGGGTGGTAGAGATCGCCAAAATGCTGGGCGGCAACAACCCCTCTACGATTGCTTTTGAAAACGCCAAAGAGTTGTTGATGCCCTCCTGAGCGTATTATCGTTCTAGAAAAAACTTTTTGAACACTTCAAATTCTTTCCTCTCCTGCTCCACGTAACGGTCAAACAGCTTTTCCCCGACAGCATCGCGTAAGGCTGAGATGCCTACATCGATCAGGTGCAAGCCTTTAGGGAGCGCAGAAAAATAAACCTACCCAAAGATAGTGGAAAACATGTAATTTAGCGAGATGGAAACACTATCACCTAATGTTATTGAAAGTTTTAATCTGGCCCTACAGAAACTGACTGGCTACGAACGACGCTCGTA
>JBBSNI010000043.1:0-22941 GCA_038232695.1 Cytophagales bacterium | reverse complement strand
TAAAGCAACGACTGGTATTTTAACAGAAAATTAGGGTGCTACAGGTTCATAACGCGCCGTAGATCACGCCTGCACTGTGGTCGAAGGCGCTGCCGGTCACAGAACTGAGGCAGTTTACCTCATTTCTTACGCGCAGCACACCCAGCAGGGCAAAGACCAAAGCTTCTTTAAAACCGACGAGTAAATTTTCAGGACTACTATAGCTGATCCTCCCCTCGCTGTACGATTCCATCGTAGCGATCAGGTAAGGGTTGAATGCGCCGCCGCCGGTGACCAATACGCTTGCTTCGGAGAGGTTCTTGCGCGCTGAAAGTGCTAATAAATTAGTAGCTATCTGCTGCGCCGCATGGTGGGTACAGGTCGCCAGCGCATCTTCTGCCGGCAGCCCGGAGACTTCTATGGGCGCGATGATGTGCCGGTAGACCCATTCATAGCCCAGCGATTTGGGAAAAGGCAACTGATAGTAGTCTAGTCGGTTAAGTTGCGCCAAAAGCTTTTTATCCACGTTAGCGCCCGCGGCGATGCGTCCGTCGGGGTCGTAGGCATGACCTAACTGGCGGGCAAAGTGGTTTAAGGGCATGTTGGCAGGGCCAATGTCGTAGGCAATGCGTTTGCCCTGCTCCCCGGTAGAGAGGTTGGCAATGCCGCCCAGGTTCAGACAAAAGTCATAGTCGCCAAACAAGAGTTGGTCGCCCATAGGCACCAGGGGGGCACCTTGTCCGCCGATGGCCAGGTCAAAATTACGGAAGTTAGCCACAACCGGCTTGCCGCAGGCTGCCTGCAGGGCAAAGCCGTTGCCGATCTGGCAGGTCAGCCCGATCTCCGCCTGATGGAATACCGTATGCCCATGCGAGGCGATGAAGTCCGGCGACAGGCGGTGCGTTTCCATAAAAGCTTTGACAGCCTCTCCCATCCAGCGTCCCAGTTTCAGGTCTGCCTTCATCAGGGCTTCACCCGAAAGGTCGGTCACATGCGCGAGCAGCGACTTCCAGTGGTCGTCGTAAGGTTTGGTTTCTGCCGCCCGAATGTGGAACTGCCACTGGTTATTTTCCCAGGTAAATTCGCAGCAAGCCATATCCAGTCCGTCTAAGGAGGTGCCTGACATGAGGCCGATGACCTGGTAGTGGTTTTTGTTCATATGGCATTTTATATTGCTTTTGTAATGCCTAAATTTTTCCTCAAATTATCCTGCATGGGCTAAAAGTGGGCTTTCCCTTGTATCTACCAGCATCAGGACGCACGCATTTCATCCAAATCCCCATCCCAATCCACTTTCCCATACAAACTGCTTATTTTTCTTCTATTCAGGCTTTTTACCAGATTTTCTAAAGCTAAATTGACTACATCTTTGGTAGTAGACAGTTTAGAAAGTTTTTTGGCTTTGTCTACGAGGACAGTATCAATCTCAATATTAGTTCTTTTCATAATATTTCAGATTTTTCAGATAATTTATTCTTCCGCTGCTTGTTCTAAAATATTGATCACTTGGGTAGCTTAGGCAACTTGAATGTCTACTGAGGTGGTTACGATTTCCTGGCTGATGGCTGCTTTAATTTCTTCAGCGTTCATGGTAGAAAGATACAATGAAACAGCTTCTTTGGCGTGAGCAATGGTTTCCTCATAACTGTCACCTTGCGTGACGCAGCCCGGCAGGGTAGGACAGTAGGCAAAATAGCCATGCTCGTCTTTGTTGATAACAATATCTACTTTGTAATTCATAACTTGTGCTTTTGACAAAGATAATATTTTTCTCAGCAAACCATGCGCTGTTTCTAACCTACAAATCCAGCACCTGCTCTTTCAGCCCATCGGTCATAAACACTTTGTCTTCGCCCTTGTCGTCGTAGATGATGTAGGCGTCCAGCGAAGGGTTTTGCTGTAGGATTTCTTTGGCTTTGGCTATGCCCAACACCATAAAAGCGGTCGCATAACCGTCGGCGGTCATGCAATCATCGGCCAGCACAGACACGCTCAGCGCGGTATGCTCTACCGGGAAGCCGGTCTTTGGGTTGATGGTATGCGCATAACGTTTGCCGTCTTTGACGTAAAAGTTGAGGTAATCGCCAGAGGTGGCAATCGCCCGGTTGTTCAGGGCAATGGCAGCCGTCAACGCGCCAGATTGCTCCGGGTTATTGATGCCGATACGCCATGCATCGCCTTTGTCGTTGACGCCCCGCGCTACCACTTCCCCACCAATCTCTACCATCAGGTCCTGGATGCCGCAGGCGGCAAGATAACCGGCTATTACGTCTACGCCATATCCTTTGGCGATGGCACTGAAGTTAAGCGCAACACCTGGTTTTGTTTTCGTGACATATTGCCTGGTAAAGCTGATCTTGTCCATTCCTACGTATTGCAGCAGGGAGTCTACCTTAGCCTGTGCAGGCGTCCGGGTGGTGTCCGGACCAAACCCCCAGGCGTTGACCAATGGCGCTACCGTTGGGTCAAAGGCACCGCCTGTTTTCTTATAAATGTCCTGACTTCTCTCCAGCACCGGATAAAAGTAGGGCAGTTCGAAGTAAAAAGTATCCTGGCGGTTGAAGCGAGAAATCTCCGAGTCGGGCAGGTAATGATTGACGGACTGGTTGAATACTTCCAGCAGAGAATCCACGCCCTGCTTCAAGTTGCGCTGCTGCTCATCCAGGTATTTGATGTTATAGACCGTGCCCATCGTCTGCCCGCTAAAGGTCACCAGCCCGGAGGCTTCCCCCTGCGGCTTGCTGGCACTGCGGGCATCGCGGTAAAGCCAGACGCCTATCACAGAAGCCAGCAATACGACAGAATAAATGATATTCTTTTTTTGATAGGAATTCATAGGATAAAATGAGTTTTTGTGGCTGTTTGTGTGTTATATACCAAAACGAAGCCTATTTTAGTATTTTGTTAACAACGAACCCGGAAGACGGGTTGCATACACAATCACAAATGCGAGAAGATCATCTACAAGGCGATGCCCAACACCTCACACCCGCCGACCAGGAAATAGAACGCGCCCTACGACCGCTTTCCTTCGGAGATTTTACCGGGCAACATAAGATCATCGAGAACCTGAAAGTATTTGTCATGGCTGCCAAACAGCGGGGCGATCAGTTAGACCATGTGCTGCTGCACGGACCTCCGGGACTGGGCAAGACCACACTTTCCCACATCATCGCCAATGAAATGGACGCTAATATCAAGGTTACTTCCGGCCCGGTGCTGGACAAGCCCAGCGAGCTGGCGGGCATCCTGACCAACCTGGAGACGGGCAACGTGCTCTTTATTGACGAAATCCACCGCCTGAACCCTATCGTAGAAGAGTATCTGTACTCGGCGATGGAAGATTACAAGATAGACATTATGCTTGATTCCGGTCCGAACGCCCGGACGGTGCAGATCACGCTGAACCCCTTTACGCTGGTAGGCGCGACGACCCGCTCAGGACTGCTCACCTCTCCGCTGCGCGCCCGGTTTGGCATCAATGCCCGCCTGGAATACTACGATGCCGATTTATTAAAAACCATTGTCCTGCGCTCGGCGCATATTCTCAATACGCCCATAGAAGACGATGCCGCCTATGAGATTGCCCGCCGCAGCCGTGGCACACCCCGCATTGCCAATACCCTGCTGCGCCGCACCCGCGACTTTGCGCAGATCAAAGGCAACGGAACGGTGACCCGGGAGATTGCGGAGATCGCGCTTAAAGCTCTGGATGTAGACCAGAACGGGCTGGACGACATGGACAATCGTATTCTGACGACGATCATCGAGAAGTTCAAGGGTGGTCCGGTAGGTCTCAGCACCATTGCCACGGCCTGTAGCGAAGAAGCCGAAACGATAGAGGAAGTGTACGAGCCATTTCTGATCAAGGAAGGCTACATCAAACGCACCTCGCGTGGCAGAGAAGCTACCGAACTGGCTTACAAGCATCTCAAACTCGTGCCGCCCGGCAAGGTGCAGGGGCTTTTTGATTAGGCAAAAAGAAAACCGGCAAGAAAGCTCTGCCGATTTTCTTTTGTTATCAAGCGGGTCTTACTTTAAGGATCGCATGCTGAACTTTTTGCATAATATTTACTCATGCCGGAGCGTCTTGGCCGGATCAAGAATAGCCACTTTGTAGATCTGATACCCTACGGTGAGCAAAGCAAAAACGACAACAATCATCAAAGCGACTGCCACCAGCAGCCAGGGAAAAGCTATCCGATAGGCATAGGTGGAGAGCCAGAAGTTCATGCCATAATAGGTGGCGGGGATGCTCACCAGACCTGCAATGCCCAGCAGCATCAGAAAATCCTTATAAAAGAGGCCAATAATGCTGGACACGGTAGCGCCCAGCACCTTTCGTACCCCAACCTCTGCCGTACGCTGCACGGCCATGAAAGAAGATAAGCCAAACAAACCCAGGATTGCAATAAATATCGCCAGCCCGGAGAACGTGCCAAATATTTCTCCAAAACGCTGGTCTTGCGCATACAGCGCGGCAAAACGATCATCCAGAAACGAATAGTCCAGCGGTGCATCTGGGAAGAACTTTGCCCAGGTTTCCTGCAAGTAAGCCAAGCCTTCCTGGTAGTGTTCGGGATTTAGCTTTAATACCATGTTGTTGGGTGTGTAATCAGGAAAGTATAGTGTAGGTTCTACACTGGATTTTAAAGAAGTTCTGTTGAAATCTTTGACCACGCCAATGATTTCAAACTTGCCGTTGCTGTCATCCTCACCGAACTGAATTTGCTCATGAAGCACACTTTCAACATCGTGGATGTTGAATCTTCTTAGAAGCGCCTGATTGACCATCACCACCATCGTGTCGGCCGTACGGTTACGATCAAAATTTCTTCCTGCCAGCAACTGTAGACTTACTGCGTCCAGAAAATATTCATCGTTGCTTTGAACATAGGTAGTCCCATCGGTTAAGTCAGTAAGTCCCACCATACGAATTATATTGGTCGTAGAACTTATATCTGCCCCACCACCCCCGGGAAGATTGGAAGTACCGCCCACCGTTTCAATGGCTGTATGGGTTCGGAGCGCATCAGCAAAGGATTTGACTTTGTTATTATGCGCTTCCTGCTGATCTTTTTCTACATTGGGTATGCCAAAGCCAACTACATAGTCGGTGGTGATGCCCAGGTCTTTACCCTGCATAAATTGCACCTGCCGGAAGACGGTAAACGTATTGGCAATCAGTATGATAGACGCGGCAAACTGCACGACCACCAGGCCCTTTCTAAGCATAGCGCCACTGCGGGAATTGCGGAATTTTCCTTTCAGCACTGCCACCGGTTTAAAACCGGATAAGACCAGGGCGGGATAAAATCCTGAAACAAAAGTACCGATCAGAAAAAAGGTAAGCAGACTCAGCAGAAAAGGAAGGTAATTCCAAACGTGTAGCATGACCTGTTTGCCGACCAACTGGTTGAAATAAGGAAGCGACAGTTCAGAAACCAACAGCGCCATGAGTGCCGCCAGCAAATTGATTAATAGAGCTTCCAGCAGAAACTGACCAATGAGTTGCAATTTATAAGCGCCTACGACCTTTCTTAACCCTACTTCTTTTGCCCTATTCACTGCTCGGGCGGTAGACAGGTTAATGTAATTCACCCAGGCAATGAGCAGAATAAATAGCGCAATGGCTCGCAAAAAAGAAACTGCTTTTTCACTACCAGAAATTTCAGACTCGAAGGTATAGTCAGACTTTAGATGGATGTCTTGAATAGGATAAAGCGTAAAGCGTTCTTTCGTATTTTCATCAGTGTATTTTTTGGCAAAAGCTTCTAATTTATCGTTCAACGAAGAAACGGTAGCTTGCTTGTTCAGCTTTACGAAGCCGTAGTAGTTGTTATAGTTCCAGCTATTATAATCACGACGGTTCTTAATACTGCCATCGGAAATGAGTATGTCAAACTTATAATGAGTGTTTTCTGGAATACCCTGAATAACCCCGGTGACCTTGAAAGGACGGTTAAAGCTTCCTAAAATCTGTATCGTCTTCCCCAAAGGGTCCTGGTCGCCAAAATAGAACTTTGCCTTGCTCTCGGTAAGTACTATAGCATTAGGTTCGGTGAGCATCTCTTCGGGCGAACCTTGCAAAATTTTGTAATTGAAAATGTCAAGAAAGATGCTATCTGCCGAAACCACATGCTTTTCCTGAATAATGGATGTACCCTGGCGAAGAACAAGTTCATCAAATTTATAGGTGACGGTAGCATTTTCTATCTCCGGTAATTCATCTTTTAACGCTTGAGGTGCCGGTTGATAGATCATCGCATCTTTTTCTCCCACCTCTCCATTCACTACCTGCACGGTAGACATACGGTAAATCTGATCGGCATTCTTAAAAAAGCTGTCATAGCTTTCCTCAAAACGGATGTATTCGTTGATCAGCAAGAAGGAACTGAGCCCAATAGCCAGTCCTAAAATATTGATCGTGGTGAAAAGCTTCTGCCGCAGCAGGTTGCGCGTACTGATGTGGAAGTAGTGTCTGAACATAGCCGGATGGATTAAAGTGGGTTGCGGAAAAGAACGGATCAAATTGGGCCGCAATAAACCCAGTACCTGCAAAAGATACCGCCATTGCTCCAATTGCCTGCCTTCTTCAAGGTTTCGCTGGTATAGCTCTTCCAGGTCGCCCCGGATGTCGGGGTAGTAGTCAGGATGGCAAAACCATCGGAATAAGCGGTCGGCAAGGCGTTTGATCATGCGTGTTTGAAGTCAAAGGCTAATTGGGGGATGGCTTCCCAGAGTTCGGTTCGGATGCCTTTGCTTTGCTGTAAGGCAAGCTTGCCGAACGCCGTGATGGTATAGAAACGTTTGGGCTTGCCGCCCCGCTGGGCATTGGCTTCTCCCGTGCGGGATTGCAAGTAGCCTTTCTTTTCCATGCGCTTCAGGGCAGATTGCAGCGCGCCTACACTTACTTTGCGATGCGCTCTTTCTTCTACGGCGTCTTTAATCGCTACGCCATAGGCTTCGTCAAATAAGACGCCGACGGTGAGCAATACGATTTCTTCAAATTCGCCTAAAGGATATGTTTTCATGCAATGTCTTATTGGTAGTATTGCAAGAAAAGAAAAGCTTAATTAATTTCCTAATGGTAGTATTGAATTTTAGTTATCAAACCCCACACGGACGAAGCCGGGCGCGCCGGGAAATTGTTGCAGGGCAGCCTGCCGGGTATGTTCCAGCAACGCCAGCAGTGCTAAGATATCGTCCTGATGCTCAGGCAAATGTTGGTACAACACGGTCCAGGCAGTAAGCGAACGTGCTATGCCGATCAGGGCTACTTTGGCCGAACCGTTGGCATCATCCATGGCATAAGTGGTTACTGCTTGACAGCCAGTTTGCTTTCTAACGCCTGTATCATTTTCTGGTATTCTTGTTCCTTGCGTTGCATTTCTTCCTGCGTAGCGGATAATTCTTCCATATTCTGGCGCATTTCTTCTTCCTGCGCTCTCATGGTTTCGGTTTGCTGCTGCGCCTGCTCCAGCAGGTTTTTGGTCTGCGTATTGATCCGGTTGTTTTGTATGTAGGCAGCGATACTCTCTCCTATCTTCTGGACAAATTCTATTTCCTGCTCTTCAAACTTTTTGAAAGTAGCGATCTCTAAAATACCTTCCACTGTTTCGTTGACTTTCAGGGGCGCGATCAACAAGGCATTCGGGGTAGCTTGCCCCAGTCCGGAGGTGATCTTCACGAAGTTTTGCGGCAGCGTGGTCAGATGGGTGGTTTCTCCTTCCAGGTACGCCTGACCTAACAATCCTTCTCCGGGTACAATGGTTCGTTCCAGGTATTTCTTACGTCCGTAAGCATAACAGGCTTTCAGTTCTATTTGAGCGGCGGCGTTGTCTTCGTCTCTGTTCACCACATAGAGCCCGCCCTGGTTTGCCTGCAAATATTTGATGATCATAGACAAGATATTGTCGAACAATGCTTTTTCCTCCTGGTTGCTGCGCAAAATATCCGACAGGTTGGCAATACCTTCATTAACCCATTGCCGTTTTTTCTCGGTTGCTTGCGCCATCTTCAGTTGTGCCATATCATCTTCACGCTGCAACTTTTCTTTTTCCAGTTGTTCTTTTTGCAGTTCGGCTTCCTTGCGCAGGGCTTCGCTTGCGTTTTCAGTGTTTTTATTGATCACGGCCAAGCCATACACACAGCTTATCGCTACCATGATCGCTAAGCTTCCCGTCAGATAGCTCAGCCAGCCAGTTTCTAAAAGGTTCACATAGAAAGCAATTGCATCCGCATCATAATCCACCGTGAGCCAGTCGTTCATCCAGGGAAAAGCAAGAATACCGATAGCACATGAAATAACCGAGAGGATGAGAAACCCTTTTTCTCTCAGATCAAACATGACAAAAGGAGTTAGTGCAAGTGCTAACGCCATCATATACAGAGTGCTGATAGGCGGCGCTCCGGGGCTGCTGAGCATGGCATTATAAGAGATTACCTCCCAGACAGGTAATACGGTAACAAGTAGCCGGGCGTACCGGAAACCGCCTAAGAAGGTGGCGATGATCACCACTACACAAGCCAATGCTCCTGCCAAAGGAATAAAGGCTAAAGGAGGTATAAATATCATGGATATAACCACAAAGGGTAGCGCAATCACAAACAATAAGATCAGATTGGTAATATTGGTAGGTTTTACCCTGTTTCTGATATGAGAAGGCAAGCCATCCGTATGAGGGCCTCCATAGATGAGTTGGCTGATAAGATTCATTGTTATCCTGTTGAAGTTTGATTTTTTGATAAGCTTTTGCCGGGCGAAAATAACACCAGCTTTTTTAGCAAATATCTGAGGTACTGACGATGCCTGTAAGTTTTTCTTTTCAAAAAAAGAAAAACAAATGTTTGTTTGTTAAACACTGTTTCAGGAAGTGAGATAAGATGAATCGCCGGACGTATCGTTCTCCACGTCAGCATCTGATTCTGGACTGGGAGGCGTACGAAGCACTTTCCAGAAAAAATAGCCGGTAAACCCTGTCACAAACAGAACCGTAGTCAGCATAATGATGAGGGCGGAGGTGTTCATACAGGAGTCGTTTCTTTTCTGAGGTTTCTTTTGTAGGCAATATATACCAACACCGCAAGCACAACAAACACAGCCGCTAACAGCAGCCGGGCCGCATTGCCAAAAGCGATCTGGTTTTCTATCAGTTGCATCTGCGCCGGGTCGGTAGCCAGCGAGAGTTGTTCTTTCAGTCCGCTGTTCATCAGCTTTTTGATGATAGAACTGTTATCTAATTCCCAATGGCCGCTGAAAGCTGCCGCCCAATCTCCGTTTTTAGGGGTGAACAGCGAGCCGATGAACACCCACAGCAACAGTATTGGGGTAACGAATTTGATAATGAATTTATAGATGCCAGGCACCTTGATGTCAGCACCAGCGGTGAGTTCCTGCCAGCCCTTTTTCATCCCGAACACCCAGGCAAACAGTATAGACTCTAACAAGGCAAACACGACCAAAGCTACGGTGCCCGCCCAGTAGTCGTATTCGTCGAACACGCCGTACCGGAAGAAAAGCACGGTAGGCATACCCAGCACAAAAGTGATCAGCCCGAAGGTCCAGGCGGCCGGTTTGCGCTTCCAGTCGAACTCATCCTGCAAAAAACTCATCCAGGGCGTACCCATCGCCAGCGAAGAAGTGATGCCGGCAAAAAACAGCAAACCGAAAAACATCAGGCAGGAAATCGCGCCCAGGGTTTCGCCCCACTGAAAAAACAAATAAGGCAAGGTCTTGAAACCCAGTCCCAGACCCCCCAACTGCACCAAATCTGTCACCCGCTCGATGCCCAGATAACCAATAGAAATAGGAATGACAATAAAACTGCCCAGTACCACTTCCACAAATTCATTCATCCAGCCTGCCGACATAGCGCTCAGCGCTATATCATCTTTGGCGCGTACATAGGCGGCGTAGCAATGTACCGTGCCCATACCGACGGATAGCGTAAAGAAGATCTGACCTGCCGCAGCCATCCATACACCCGGCGACCACAGATCGTCATAGTTGGGCGTCCAGAGGAAGTTAAGCCCTACTGCACTGTCGTTGATCGCGCCGTTTTCACCAGCTTTCAAAGTAACGCCCTGAATGGCCAGAAAGATGCCGAACAGGATCAGCAGCGGCACCCCTACTTTTGCCACCCGTTCGATACCCCCGGCCAAACCCTTCGACAAGATATAAGTATTCAGCAGCAGACAAATCACAAAAAATACAATAGGCTCCAGGGGAATGCCCAGGGTAGATACACCCAGGTTCACATATTCGTTAAAAAACTGCGCCACACCTTCCTGGTCTAATCCTACGAAAGAACCGCTCACCGAGTGTACCACATAAGAGAGCGTCCAGGATTCCAGGTAGCAATAATATGCGGCAATGGCAATGTTGGTCCAGATGCCAAACACCCCGACATACTTCCAGATACGACTGCGGTGCATCTTATCCATCGCCAGCGGAGTCGTATGGTGACCGTATTTGCCGCCGAAACGCCCAATCGCCCATTCTATCCAGAGCAAGGGAATGCCGATGACCAGAAAGCACACTAAGTAAGGGATCATAAAAGCGCCGCCTCCATTTTGCACCGCTTGTACCGGAAAACGCAGAAAGTTGGCCATGCCCACTGCGTTGCCCGCCATCGCCAGGATCAGTCCGACGCGGGAACCCCAGGCTTCTTTTTGTTTGCTCATGTAATACTGTGATTGATGGAGCTTAAAACGGGCGGTAAGTTAAACTTTAATATGAAATACGCCGCTTTCTTTCGGCAACTTTCCATGTTTGATCGCTTGTCTCTCATGAAAAAAATTGAACGGGTTATAGATGTAAATAAGTTTAATTTTATTTATTTTTGATTTTGTATACCATAACATCTGCCATGACTGCAACGACACAGTGGCGCCCTCTGAAACTATGAACTCTACACAACTTCTTTTTTATCATCCTATGTATAACCTAAACAAAAACAACCATGCGTACCAAATTCACTACACTCCTTTCGCTGCTTGTCCTGTTAGCCAGCACAAGCTGCCACGAATTATTTGACCTGATCGATGAACTACAGCCTCAGGAACTGAAAGTCAGTCAATATGCTTCCGGCCTGGCCGCCCCTTTTGGCCTGGAAGTAGATGCCAAAGGGCAGGTATGGGTAGCCGAAGCAGGCACCGGCAACAATGATGGCCGTATCTCCGTGATCACCGCTAAAAATAAGGTGTACCCGGTCATTGAAGGTTTTTTCTCTGTGCTTGTTCCTGATGAACCAACAGCTTTGGGCATCTCCCATTTTGTGATGAAAGACCACAAGCTCTTTATTTTGAATGGCGCGGACGGAAAGCTTTACAAGGCTGACCTCTCTTCCTTTCATCCCGGCGATGCTCCGCTCCAGGCCAGCGAACTGAAATCAGAAGACATCGCTACTTTTGTGCTCGACCATGATTTTGGAGATGAGGATACCGGGGAGTCCAATCCCTACAACCTGGCTATCACACCGGAAGGAGACATTTATATTACCGATGCGGCTGCCAATGCCATTATCAAAAGAGAAGCACATACCGGAAAGCTGAGTGTGTTTGCTACCCTGCCGGACATTAAGAATCCTACAGAAGTAGGACCACCCACGATAGACGCTGTACCAACGGGTATTGTCTATGATGGACACCAGTTTTTGGTTTCTACTTTAACAGGATTTCCTTTTTTGCAGGATGAAGCCCTGATCTATCAGGTCGATATGGACAGAAATGTTTCTGTCTATCAGGACGGATTTACCAGCCTGGTGGACATTATTTTGGGGGCAGACAAAAGACCGGTGGTGTTGCAGTATGCTGTATTCGGACAAGGCTTTGCGCCGATGACAGGTCGTGTTGTCCGTGCCAAAGAACAAGAAAATGAAGTGATCGCCGATGAACTCAACTACCCGCTGGGCGTAGCAAGAAAGGGGTTGAATACGTACTATGTGACCAATTCTACGGAGGGCAAGGTGATGAAGATTTCTTATTGAACCAGTCTTAGGTAATCTGTTTTTTATGAAAAAGGCTGCCCTGACATGGCAGCCTTTTTTTATTCGTTGTCGCAGGCAGTATAGATGGTCGTCTTCCTGACAACTATTCCCCGTTGCCTACAGACCAGGTAAGTTTACTTGTCACTGGCAAACCAGGTACCTACCAGTGCGTCAGGAATAGAAGTGAAAGGCGTCTCTAACGGAGGATCCGTCGGATTTTCAGTTGGGTTTTCTATGGGTCCTCCACTCCCGTTTCCATCGTTAGGGGTGGGAGCCTCGTCCGGTTCGCAACTGTACAACAGGCTGGCTGAGAGCGTCATAGCCGCCAAGGCCAGGGAGGTCAATTTTCTTTTAAAGTGTAGTCGTTTCATAGCTAATTAGTGTTTTTAAGGGTTTGTTTTTGTTTTTCAGCAAGCCCCTAAGCTACTGCTATGCCTGTTTTATAAATATTTGAACGTCAATGGTTTATATTTCGTACTATTACCATATACTGTCCGAAAATGTGACAGTATTGTTCAAAAACGGACAGTGTATTTCTATTAATTGATTATAAGACGGATGGCAAACGCTTCGGCGTCCGATCTGAAAGAGTGTTTTGATAACAATTAATTTTGGTGGGATAAAAGCTCTATAAAAGTGCTTAAAGTAATAGTAGAACTATTGGCTTTTTCTAAAACTTCGCCTTTGCTATTTACTATCATTTTGGTAGGATACCAGTTTATGTTAAGCTTCTTAGAGATATTGGTTGTATTGTCATCAAAAACTACTGGAAATGTAATATCGTTCTTCCTGATGGCCTGCTTTACAAACTCCTTATTTCTTTTTGTAACAAAATGATCTGTATTGACAGAGATAAAAATAATGTCCTCTCGTTTTTTCAGTTTGTCGTGAAGCACGTTGAGTTCGGGTATTTCTTCTATACAGGGTTTACAACCTGTGTACCAAAAGTCTATCAATATGTATTTTACCTTTTTTAGCTTATCAGATTGTAAACCGTTTGCTATATAACTCCATTCTTTTGGGTGGGAGTTTAGCGTCATTTCAGAAACGTTAAGTAAACTGCCGCCCAACTTTTGATGGGCTTGTTTATAAAGTTCTGCTCCTCTTACACTGTCTACTGCGTAATACCATGTTTTCAAGCTATCTCTGGGAACTTCATCAGTACTGGTAGAAAAAATAATATTGTTCAGTATAGTAAACGATTTATCCTTTGCGTCATTTTCTGAAAAGTGCCTAATCAATATTTTTGAAAAGGGAAAGATATTTGAAACTGCATACTGGTTTGTTGATACTCCTGTAATGAAGCTTGCAAAGGCTTTATCTTCTTGTTGATTAGCAAAATAATATTTAGCCTTGATATCATACTCAAATTCTCTTAATGCATGTAAAAGTCTGAGGTTATACTTTCCGGTTTCTCCAGCCGTATTTTGTAGAGATTCTTTCAATCGTTCATCAAGTTCAGTCATTAACCTATAAAGATTATTCACCACTTTTTGATCCTGGTAGTAACGAGATCCCATAAATAAAGTATTTTCTAAGGAACCTACCCAAATCAATTTGTGAGATTGAAGCGTGATGTCTTTCTTTAAAGCATTCAAGTCGTTTAAAAGAGCGGGGAGCATGTAATTCTTCAACAAATGAGATTCAATATCCTCTGGGTGCTGAGTCTTTCCTGTCAGACTAAAAAGCGACCACATATAAGAATAAGAATCAACATTATAGAGTACCTCTTTTGGAATTTCAGTAGTTGACTTTGAGGCTAAAGAGTCATCTACATGCTTTCTCCATGATTCTTCTATTGCCAAAAATATACTGTCCATTTGATCAACAGTTTCAATGTTGAGCTTTTGGTGACCTGAAATAAAGTGCTCATAAATAAATGTCTGCTGAAGACTGTGACGAGGCATCACTTTTTTACCTTCCTGCGCAAAGGTTTCTGATAATGTTAGAATGGCTGCTATTAGAAATATGTATTTTGTTTTTATCATCGTGGAATTAACAGTAGCTCCTTTATGACTGCCACTTTGGCAAGTATACCGCTCAATATAGAAGTATAAATACCATGATACAAACGTTGGCTAATGAATATGAACACTTTCCATTGCCACACGCTTACACCTGAACCAGCATCCCCGCAATGGTCGCCGTCATCATACAGGCCAGCGTAGCGGCCAACAATGCCCAGAGCCCCAGGCGTGAAAGGTTGCCCTGCTGCTCGGGGGCGATGCTGCCGATGCCGCCGATCTGTATGGCAATAGAACTGAAGTTGGAGAACCCGCACAGTGCATAGGTAGCGATCACCAGGGCTTTGCCGTCCAGATCGCCTCTTTCTTTCATCTGCGAAAGGTCCAGGTAAGCGACAAACTCGTTGATCACGGTTTTCTGCCCTAACAGGCTGCCTACCTGCAAGGTATGCTCCCAGTCTACACCCATCACCCAGGCAAACAGGCGGAAGACCTGTCCTAATATATACTCCAGCGAAAAGCCCTGGAACTGCCCCCCGGTGCTGCTCGCCACCCAGGCATTGAGCCCCGTCTGCTCTCCAAGGACACCTGCCAGCAGGTAGTTGATCGCAGCAATGACGGCAATAAAAGCTAATAGCATCCCTCCTACGTTCAGCGCCAGTTTGAGTCCTTCGGCAGCCCCACGCGCCAGCGCATCAATCAGGTTGACGTCCGGCGTCTCACCCGCTACGCTCAGCGACTCATTGATCGCTTCCGGATGGGTTTCGGGAATAATAAGTTTGGACATCACAATAGCGGCCGGTGCATTCATAATGGAAGCGCTCAGCAGGTATGCAGCAAAGCGGGTCTGCTCTGCCGTATCGTCGCCACCCAGAAATGCTACATAACCGGCCAGCACCCCGCCGGCAATGGTCGCCATGCCGCCGGTCATCAGGCACATGAGTTCAGACTTCGTCATGCCAGAGATAAAAGGGCGCACCAGCAGGGGGGCTTCGGTCTGTCCCAGAAAGATATTGCCCGCCGCTGAAAGGCTCTCAGCACCCGACAGACGCATGGTGCGTGCCATGACCCAGGCAATGCCGTAGACCACACGCTGCAAAATGCCTAAGTAATACAACCCGGCAGAAATCGTAGAAAAGAAAATAATGGTTGGCAGCACCTGAAAGGCAAAAATATACCCAAAAGAAGAAATGTTGACCAGGTCGCCAAACAGAAATCGCGCCCCATCCTGCGAAAAGCTCAGAAACTTGACAAACCCCTGGCTCAGGGAATTAAACACCCCCGCCACCAAAGGCACTCTCAGAATGAGCAAGCCCGCGATAAGTTGCAGCGCGATACCGGTAGTCACCAGCCGCCAATTGATAGCCTTGCGGCTTCTGGATAAGGAAAAGGCTAAGGTAACCAAAATGGTTAGGCCTAAAAAACCGCGCAGGTAGTTCATTGATTAAGCGAGAAGACAGAAGACAGAAGTAAAGGCTTCCGACTCCTGTCTTCCGACTTCCGTCTTCTTGTTAGTTTCTCCGGTTCAGTTCGTCGCGCACTTTGGCGGCTCTTTCGTAGTCTTCTTTCTTCAGTGCATCTTCCAGCATACTTTTCAGTTTGTCTGTCGTCATGTCTTTGAGTTGTTCGGCAGGCTTGCCTTTTTCGCGGCGCGCCGGTTTGCTTTCCGGCTCCCCTTCTTCGTCTGTCAGCACGATACCCGCTTCGGAAAGTACGCTTTCGTAAGTATAGATAGAAACCCCAAACCGCAATCCTATGGCAATGGCATCCGACGGACGAGCATCTACTTCTACAGAACGGCTGCCATCGCTACAGACGATCTTGGCAAAAAAGACCCCTTCTTTCAGGTCGGATATGACGATCTCTTCTACCGTAAAGTTAAAACTGTGGGCAAAAGATTTAAAAAGGTCGTGGGTCATGGGCCGGTTGGGCACGATCTTCTCAATCTCAATGGCAATGGCCTGCGCCTCGAACATGCCAATGATGATGGGAAGCCGGCGGCTCCCTGCAATTTCTCCCAGCACCAGGGCAAAAGAGCCTGCCTGCGACTGGCTGGAAGAAAGACCTAAAATTTCGAGTTCTATTTTATCCACTAAGCGTACCTGATCAAAAACAAATGAAACCTTTAATTATTAAAAATGAAACACAAACTCTTGCCTAACCCCCTGCTTATACAATCACTAGGAAGCTTTGATGGCTTCGGTTAGTTTGGGAACGACTTCGAAAGCATCGCCTACCACGCCATAATCGGCTGCCTTGAAGAAGGGTGCCTCCGCATCCTGGTTGATCGCCAGAATGTATTTAGAAGCGTTGACACCTGCCAGGTGCTGAATAGCGCCGGAAATGCCTACGGCAATATAAAGCGTAGGGCTTACCTTGATGCCTGTCTGGCCTACATGCTCATGATGCGGACGCCATCCCATGTCGGAGACAGGCTTGCTACAGCCGGTAGCGGCATGTAGAGTCTCTGCCAGCTCTTCCAGCATCCCCCAGTTTTCAGGACCTTTCATGCCCCTGCCGCCAGATACGACAATATCAGCCTCAGGCAGCAATACTTCGCCGCTTGCTTTCTCTGTTTTGGTAATATGTACCTTAAAATCAGCGTCTTCCAGCGAAGGGGCGAACTCCTCTACCGTAGCCGGGCTGCCATCTTCTTTAATGTCTATGGTATTCTTCTGGATGGCAATGATCTTTTTGTCCGTATCCATAGACATCAAGGCAAACGCCTTCCCTGTGTAGATACTTCTTTTTACCACGAATCCATCTTTCTGTTCCGGCAGCGCCACCACGTTGGAAGCCAGCACCGCGCCGGTCTGTATGGCTACCCGTGCCGCGACCGGGTCGCCCAGGGAGGATTTTGCCAGCACCAGGATACTGGCACCGGTCTTTTCCATGGCCTGCGAGACTACCGAGGCATACGCCTGGATGACACCCTGGTTGAGCCTTTCATCTGTTGCCTGTAGCACTTTGGAAGCGCCGTGTTTTCCTAACGCTTCCAGTGCCTCACGGGCTACGGTGTTGCCCAGGGCCAGGGCCACTACTTCGGACTGGTCTGCCTGAGCCGACAGGGCGGCAGCATAAGACACCGCTTCGGCGGAGGATTTCTTGACCACTCCCTCATCACTTTCTATCAATACCAATATAGACATAGCAAATTATTAAATCAAAGGACAAAAAAATCAAAAAGCATTGGCTTCGTTTCTGAGCGCCCTGACCAGTTCGTCCATCTGGTCGGGTGCAAACATTTTTACTTTACCTTTGGCAGGCGGCAAGACGTAGCGCAGTGTATGGGTCTGCTTTTCCTGGCTGGCAGGTTCTATGACCTGTAGAGGCTTTTTGCGCGCCATCATAATACCCCGCATGTTGGGGATTTTCCACTCGGCGATAGGCTCCTGGCAGCCTGCAATAAAGGGCAGCTTTACTTCCAAAAACTCTTTACCGCCCTCGATCTCTCTTTCTACTTTGGCGGTATCTCCTTCTATCTCCAACCGCATGACCGGCGACACGGATGGCATTCCTACCAACGCCCCTACCATGCCGTGTACCTGCCCGCCATTGTAGTCGATAGACTCGCGCCCCATCAGGATCAGATCGTAGCTACCCTCTTTGACAACGTTCGCTATCTGCTGTGCTACAAAAAAAGCATCCGTCGGTTCGGCATTGACCCGTATAGCTTCGTCGGCGCCGATGGCAAGCCCCTTGCGGATGGTCGGTTCGGTTTCAGCACCGCCTACATTCAGTAAGATGATACTGCCGTTGTGTGCCTCTTTAAGCTCTACGGCACGCGCCAGGGCGTAGTCATCGTATGGACCAATGATAAACTGTACCCCATTGGTATCCAGTTTGGTATTATCGTCGGTAAAGGAAATCTTTGACGTCGTATCGGGAACGTGCGTGATGCAAACCAGTATTTTCATGCTGTCAATGGTGATCTTTCTTAGTGTAAACCCTAAATTTGCCGTGAAGTTATGTAAAAATAAAAGAAATCAAAATCAATCTAAGAAATGAGCCAAGAGCGTCTGAACCAGCTATTTGAATTTTTGCAGGAAGAGCCGGACAATCCTTTTTTACTGTATGCCATTGCTCTGGAATATGAAAAAAACAATCTTACGCAAGCCCGTATGTATTATGAAAAACTCCTGCAGGAGCACCCCGACTATCTGGCTACCTACTACCATGCCGCCAGATTATATGTGTCGCTCGATGAAAAAGATAAAGCCGTTCAGACTTTTGAGAAAGGCATAGAAAAAGCCAACAGCCAGCAAGCTGCCCTGGCCTTGAGAGAACTTAAAAACGCTTACCAGGAGTTTCTCTTTGAGGAAGAATAGGAAGCTGCTTTTGCAAATCTATTGCTGCCAGACATTGCATTAACCGTTTCCTACCCTAAATTGCAACATATTCTACGCTACAGGAAAAAATATTCATCAAACCACTATCATCATGAAATTTAAACCAGGTGTACTCTTCGGCAAGGAGTTATCAGATTTTTACCAATATGCCAACGAAAAGAACTTTGCGCTGCCGGCCGTTAACGTTATTGGCACCAATTCTATCAACGCCGTGCTGGAAACAGCCAGGGAAGTAAAGTCAGCCGTCATCATACAATTTTCCAACTCCGGTGCCGCCTTTTATGCAGGCAAAGGATTGGCCAACGACCAGCAGCAGGCATCTATTGCCGGTGCGATCTCCGGTGCCATGCACGTCCACAACTTAGCCGAGCAGTACGGCGTACCCGTGATCCTGCATACCGACCATGCGGCCAAGAAGTTGCTCGCCTGGATCGACGGGCTGCTGGATGCAGGCGAAAAATACTACGAGCAGCACAAGCAGCCGCTGTTTAGCTCACATATGCTGGACCTTTCCGAAGAACATCTGGAAGAAAACCTGGAAACAAGCCAGCGTTATTTCAAACGAATGGAGAAGCTGGAAATGTCAATAGAAGTGGAACTGGGCGTTACGGGAGGAGAAGAAGATGGCGTAGACAACACGGGCATCGACAGTTCGCGCCTCTACACCCAGCCGGAAGAAGTGGGCTTTACCTACAAAAAACTCAGAGAGGTAGGTGAGATGTTCACGGTCGCCGCTGCTTTTGGCAACGTCCATGGGGTCTACAAACCCGGCAATGTGAAACTGACGCCGAAGATTTTAAAAAATTCCCAGGAATATATACAGAAAGAATTCAACACAGGCCCCAACCCCGTCAGCTTCGTCTTTCACGGTGGCTCCGGGTCTACGCGCGAGGAGATCCGCGAAGCCATCGACTACGGCGTGATCAAAATGAATTTGGATACGGACATGCAGTGGGCTTTCTGGGACGGTATCAAACTCTACTACCAGGACAAGGAAGGCTACCTGCAGGCGCAGATCGGCAATCCGGAGGGCGAAGACCACCCCAACAAAAAGTTTTACGACCCGCGGGTATGGCTGCGCAAAGGAGAAGAAAGCATGATCAAAAGACTCAAAACCGCTTTCGAAGACCTCAACGCCATTGAGTCGAATGCATAACATAACTTCGGCTAAAATATGGTCAAAGTGTTTAGTAGGGGAAAGTTTGCTGTTTGAGCGCTAGCGAGTTTCAAACTTTCCAAGATTTTTTACGGTCCGCCGCCGCGGTCTACTTTTTTATCAAATGAAAAAAACGGTCCGCCGTAGCGGTAGAAGCCCGTCCGGCTTGAGGACAATGGTTTGACAAGCAGCAAGCTACAGGTTTTGCATACATTAAACTTTCGTCGACTTCACGTCAACATATGATAGGTCACGCTTGAAAACAGCTAATAATCCCTGGCGCCTCTGGATTGATACGGGCGGCACTTTTACCGATTGTCTGGCCTACGACCCAGACGGAGTGCTGCACCGGGCAAAAGTGCTGAGCAGCAGCGCCTTGCGGGGAAAGATCATAGCTACCGCCGGAGACGGCTTTGAGGCTCATTTCAACTGGCCGGTAGAGCTAGACATCTTTCGCGGCTACCAGTTCAGGCTGCTCCATCAGGAGCATGTGACCGCGACGGTAGAGCGGGTAGACCTGGCGCAAAAACGTATCTTTCTTTCCAAAGACGCCGACCCAAGCTGGCAGGGCGCCTTTGAGATCACCGCCCACGAAGAAGCTCCTGTGCTGGCCGCCCGGCTGGTGACGCAGACGCCGCTCAACGAGCCACTGCCGCTGATGGAGATGCGCCTGGGCTCTACCAAAGGCACCAACGCCATGCTGGAACGTAAGGGCGCCGATACCACACTCATCCTCACCCAGGGCTTCGGCGACCTGCTGGCTATTGACACCCAGCAACGCCCGGAGCTTTTTGCGCTCAACATCCAAAAGCATTTGCCTTACTACAGCCGGGTTATAGAAGTAGCCGAAAGGATCAATGCCCAGGGCGAAGTAATACTCCCACTGACCGGCGAAGCCATTGCGCAGGTGATCAGGCAACTCCGGCAAACCAATACAGCAGCCGTAGCCATTGCCCTGATGCACAGCTACCGCAACCCTGCCCATGAACGAAAGCTCAAAGAAGCTATCCAGGAAGCGGGCTACCCTTATGTAAGCGGTTCGGCTGAACTGACGCCTTCCATCAAGCTCTTGCCCCGCACCAAGACGGCCCTGGTCAATGCCTACCTGTCGCCCGCGATGGAGCAGTATTTACAGGCGGTAAAAAGCAAGATTGTAGAAGGTTCCACCCGGGATTCTATCCAAAGTTCACTGAAACTGATGACCAGTGCCGGGGGGCTGGTGGATGCTGACTTGTATCATCCTAAAGACAGCCTGCTGAGCGGACCGGCGGGCGGTGTGGTTGGCGCGGCTTCTATGATGCGGCAGATACAAAGTACAGAACCGGGTATACAACAAATCCTGGCTTTTGATATGGGCGGCACGAGTACGGACGTGTCCCGCTACGACGGTCTGTTTGATTATACCTTTACGACCCGCGTGGGCGACATCCAACTCTCCAGCCCTACCCTGGCCATTGAAACCGTTGCGGCAGGCGGCGGCTCGCTGTGTTACTTTGATGGACACAAACTGTCGGTCGGGCCGGAAAGTGCCGGTGCGCACCCCGGCCCGGCTTGTTACGGGTTTGGCGGACCGCTGACCCTGACGGATGTGAACCTGCTGCTGGGCAGCCTGCAGGAAGACAGCTTCGGCATTCCTATCAATAAAAAGAAAGCCCGGCAGGCTTTGGCTGCCTTACAAGAGAAGCTTACGGCTCACCATGCCTCTGACTACCAGGAAGAAGATTTGCTGATGGGTTTTCTCCGGATTGCCAACGAAAAAATGACCGAGGCGGTGCGCAGCATCTCCGTCCGCAAAGGATACGACCCTGCCGCCCATACCTTGCTGGCTTTCGGCGGAGCAGGCGGGCAGCACGCCTGCCAGATCGCCCGTCTGCTGGGTATGCAGCAGATCATCGTACCTTACGATGCCGGACTGCTCAGCGCTTTCGGCATGGGGCAAGCTGTGATAGAACGCTTTGCCATCCGGCAGGTACTCCAACCTTTACCGGAAGCCCTGCCTGGTTTAGCCAAAGCTATTGACAAGCTCAAAGAAGAAGCTTTGCAGGCTTTGGAAAAAGAAGGTTGCACCGGCGAGCAGCTTACTATCCGCCTCGTGCGCCTGTTTCTGCGCTTTGCCGGACAGGAAGCTACGCTGGAAATAGACTACGATCCGCAGCAGGATATTTCCCAGGCTTTTCGCCGTCAATACGAAGCACAGTATGGGCACTGGCTGGACGGTCAGGTCATAGAACTGGAATCTATCAAAGTAGTAGCAGCGACCCGTGCCCCGGAGGTCAGCCCTCCAGCGGCTGCGCCTGAACCTTATACGCCTACCCCTGACAGCCACATCGCTAACTGGATAGAAAACCAGTGGCAGCCTGTACCCACTTACCGCTGGGAAGACCTTTCGCCCGGCGCTTTTATGGCCGGCCCCGCTTTGGTGGGCAGCCAGAACAGCACCACCTTTGTAGAAGCGGGCTGGCACTTCCGTTTGAATCAGCAAAATATGGCGGTGCTGGACTATCAGCCAACGGCTGTTAAAGACACCCAGGTACCGGGGCTTGAAGCCGTACAGCTTGCTTTATTTACCAACCGTTTTGAGTCTATTGCCCGGGAAATGGGTGCGCTGCTGGAAAGAACGTCTTTCTCAGTGAACGTGAAAGAGCGGCTGGACTTTTCCTGCGCCTTGCTGGACCCGGCTGGGGAACTGGTGGTGAATGCGCCTCACATTCCGGTACATCTGGGCAGCCTGGGTATTTGTGTGCGCCGTGTCCGCGAGGTTATCCCGATGGAAGCAGGCGACGTGGTGATGACCAACCACCCTGCTTATGGCGGCTCTCATTTGCCCGACATCACCCTGATCAGTCCGGTGTATGCGGAGGGGAAGCTGGCAGGCTACGTCGCCAACCGTGCCCATCATGCCGAGATAGGCGGCAAACGCCCTGGCTCCATGCCGCCCGACGCTACCTCGCTGGCCGAAGAAGGTGTGGTCATAGCCCCAAGTTACCTGGTCAGGCGTGGACAGCCGCAATGGGAAGCAGTGCGTGCGCTGTTGACCCAAGGCTCCTATCCTACCCGCTCGGTAGCAGAGAACATGGCAGACCTGAACGGTGCGCTGGCTTCTATACAGTCAGGCGTTGCTGCCCTTCAGAAGCTTTACCGCCACTTTGGTTTATCACAGGTGCTGCACTACATGCAAGCCCTGAAAGACTATGCGGCAGCCTGCCTGACAGCAGGACTGGCAACCTTCACGCAAGACAGCTACCAGGCTACGGAATACTTAGATGACGGTACGCCTTTGACCGTGACCTGCCACCTCCGGGAGGGTCAGGTGCAGATAGACTTTAGCGGCAGCGGAGGCGTACATCCCGGAAACCTCAATGCTACGCAGGCCATTGTCAACAGTGCGGTGATTTACGTACTCCGGCTGCTGGTGCCTCAATCTATTCCGCTCAACGAAGGGTTGATGCAACAGGTAAAGCTCATCTTACCTGTTTGTTTACTGAATCCCCCTTTTCCGGACG
>JBBSNI010000042.1:0-23092 GCA_038232695.1 Cytophagales bacterium | reverse complement strand
AGAGGCAAGTGTGGCAAAATCCATTTTTCAATCGCACGGCGAACCGTTGTACTTTTACTCAAGGTTCCCATTTAAGTGTTCGTTTTTGTTTTGCAACTTAAAACTCGCACTTATTTGGGAATTCTTTTAAAAAAGTTTAAACAGCTTCACCATAACATTTGAATTCCTCAAAAAGAAGAACTCTTTTTTACATTTTTTTGTAATTCACTTATGATTAAAATTTAATTTTCAATAACAAGTCTTTGTGCAATTTAACTTTTAATTAGTTTTTAATTTTTACACCCCACACCTATGACAATTTCGACCGTAGTTTTTACATCCAATAAATCAAGTGAATTAGCAGGGAAAGAATTGGGGGAAAAGATTTTGAGCACATTGGATAACCAAAATCCTAGTGTGGTCATCCTATTTGCCTCCTCAGAATATGAATATGAACAGGTTTTAGGCGCCCTAAACCAAAGTTGTAATCCAGAACTACTGGTTGGCTGCTCATCAGCAGGAGAATTTACCTCTTCAGAATTTGATGTGAACTCAGCGTGTGCAGTGGCAATTTATTCCACGGAAATGAAATTCTCAGCTGGTTTAGGTCAGGGAATCTCCCAAAACCGCAATCAGGTAGTGGAAGAATTGCTTCCCTCTTTCAAGGGATTAAACAAGTTCGATTACCCGTTTCAATCAGGTTTGGTATTGGCAGATGCCTTATCGGGACATACGGATGAAATAATAGAGATCTTAACAGAGAAAACAGGGACCTATCAGTTTTTTGGTGGCGGAGCAGGGGACAATGCGAAATTTCAAAAGACTCACGTTTTCCTGGGAGAAAAGTCTTATACTGATTCTGTAGTGATCCTGGAAATTCTTTCCAGAAAGCCACTGGGTATAGGTGTGAAACATGGATGGAAAGCAACAGGAAAAAAATACCGTGTTACAGCCAGTGAAGGAATGACCTTAATAAGCCTTAACGGAACACCCGCAGCTGAGATATTTCAGGAATACGCTGAGAACACAAAGCAGAATTTAGATGCTAATGACCCAATTCCTTTCTTTCTACATAATATCCTGGGCATTGAAACTCAAAACGGCTATAAACTAAGGGTTCCATTAGCCATTAATCCTGATGGCTCCATTTTATGCGCTTCGGACATCCCTACAGGTTCCGTGATTTCTTTTATGTTTATTGAATCAGAAGCAGCAAAAGATGCAGCCGAAGACGCCACTCAAATGGCACTTAAAAGTTTAAATGGAGCCCCCCCCGGAGTTGCCTTGTTTTTTGATTGTGTTGCTACCCGGCTAAGAATGGGTAAACATTTTACAAGTGAATTGGATAAGGTTAAGCAAACTTTAGGGACCACAAAATTTGCCGGCTGTAATACGTACGGACAAATTGGCCGTGTTAATGGACAATTCAGCGGTTTCCATAACTGCACTGCAGTAGTTTGTATATTACCTGAATAAGGATAAGAATCCAGATGTTAGAGCTCCTTGGAAAATTAACTCAAAAAGGTCAAAGAAAGGAAGCAGCGAAAGCTATTGCTAACCAGCTGAATGCTCATGACCTTATTATTTTTATTCGTGATGAAGAATTAAATGTTTTGTTACCGGGACAAGGCTTTGATCAAAGTCTTTCGAACGGAAAAGTTTGGAGGCAGTTTCTTTCAAATGGTGCCAATCCTGTAATCAAAGGACAGGTACCTGTTGGGGATACCCTATGTACTGCTATAGGAGTTAAAGGAATTAATGATTCTTTGGCAGTACTCATTGGGGGGGAGCCGGGAAAAAATGATATTCTTAATTTAAGTCATATCCTTGCCATCATCGTTCCTTTGCTTATACAGGAACAAATAACCAATGTGGCAGTAGGAAAAGGACAGCATAGCACTAAACTTGCTGAAAAAGCTGAGCGCCTTACCTCCACCCTGGAGTCAATACGTCTCAGTTTGATGGAGGCATTAGAGGAAAATTTCCTTCTATTACATAAAACCAAACAGCAGAACGAAGACCTGGCTGCTGCCAATGAGGAACTCAGGGCATCCCATGAAGAGGTACTGGCAGGTATTGAAGAACTTAATGTTTCTAACCAGAAACTGCTCAGCATCAACGCTGACCTTGACAATTTCATATATACAGCCTCTCATGACCTTAAATCCCCAATATCCAATATCGAGGGGCTGATGTATATGTTGAAAAACAAAATGAAAGGCAATGGCTGGGAGGATGAAACCACCGCCAAGATCATTGAAATGATCAATGTATCCATCAAGCGGTTCAGAGAAACCATCAGTGACCTGACAGAAGTAGCCAAGGTAGGCAAAGAATCAGCCCATACAGACATTATTAATATCAAAGAACTTATTTCCGATGTTCAAAATGATCTGTTGATCAACGTATTACAATCAAACGCTGAAATTAAAATTGATGTAAATCCAGAAATTGCAATTTCTTTTTCCCGAAAAAACCTTAAAAGCATTATCTATAATTTATTAAGCAATGCAATAAAATACTGTCATCCCGACAGAACCCCTATGGTTCAGATTTCACTTCTTGAAGACAGCGATTACTATGTTCTTAGCTACAAAGACAATGGTATAGGAATGGACACTTCAGACAAGAGTAAGATCTTTGGCTTATTTAAAAGACTTCATACCCATGTGGAAGGCACAGGAATCGGCCTATATATAGTTAAGAAAATCATCGAAGATGCAGGAGGTAAAATTGAACTTGAAAGTAAAGTAGGAGAAGGAACCACCTTCTGGATTTATTTTAGAAGGGAACTACCTTAAAAATCTGTTTTGCCAAACATAATAGATTCCGCCCCGCTGGTCCGAGCATTTTAAATAATAAAATGCTGACGCGAGATTTTTTTTCATCTCGTGCCTCCTTTTCCCATTCCACTACAGCAATTCGATTTCCAGCACTCCTTTTCCTCCACTGTAATCAATTGCTGAGCTGTATTTTCAATAATGTGGCTCTGTTACAAAACCTGCTTCTTCCTGATTGAAATGGATATAATTCAGCTTTTGCTGTGTTGCTTCCGGGCTCCATAACTATATGGGCTTATTCATGTGATAAGAAATTATCATAAAGATAAGGAGGCACGTTTAAAGAGGGTTGAACCGTTCGGCAACGTTCATCCTTATACCACATCGGAAGCCTCTGCCGGATTGATCACAGCCGAAGACGATTCAGACACCTACAAAGAGCCGCAACGCCGGGCGGCTGTATAACCTGTATTTCCCGCAATGCCCGATGAATTTTTCGCCGAGCGACAGCACAATAAAAAATAGCCGTTAAACATGTGTTTTCACTATCAGTTTGATGGTTGCTTAGCCGTATACCCCCCTTAGTGTTGAGGTTGACAGCGTAAAAGAATTTCTGCTGCACCGATTGAAAAGAGGGCATATTCAAGGATTTACAATACCCTGCCCCCGCTACCTCTCTGTTCAGCTTCTAATATTTCAGGCTGTGGCAAAGCGGATTGCCGCCCAGCGGATTGCTGGCTAACGGTTTTCAGAATGCTTTTTTCACCTCTTTCTATTTTACTTGAAGTGGAAGGATCAATGTCTAACACAGCAGCTACTTTTCTTAAAGGTAAGCCCTGTTGCTCCCTAAGTTTTCTGATATATTCTCTAAATGATTCTTTGATGTTCATTGTCGCTTTTCCTGGAAAATAAAATCTGGACGTTTTTTGTCAAAAATACAATGTTTTCCTAAAATCTATGTTGAATATTTCAGCCAAGGGATGGAGACAATCAGGCACGGATGTGTACCTTTGCCCGAACTTTACCCCTGAATAGATATGCGACAAAAGATTGCTATTGATATGGATGAAGTCATGGCTGATGCCCTGGGCAAACTCATCTGTTTGTACGAAAAGCAATACGGACACAAAGTAGACCTGGAAAAACTACAGGGGCATTTTCTGGCAGAAACCATCGACCCGGACCATTCCCACGTGATCCGGGAATACCTGTTTGCAGAAGATTTCTTTCAGGACCTGGACGTGATGCCCGGCAGCCAGGCGGTGGTGTTTGAACTGGCGCAGCAGTATGAGATTTATATCGTGACGGCAGCGATGGAGTTTCCGGATTCATTTAAGCATAAGTACCAGTGGCTCAAAGAACATTTTTCTTTTTTGTCCTGGAAAAACTTTGTCTTTTGCGGCGACAAAAGTATCATCAAAGCCGATTACCTCATTGATGATCATCCCAGGAACCTGGCGGTGTTTAGTGGTGAGCCGGTAATCTTCACCTCACCGCACAACATACACGAAACCCGCTTCCGCCGCGTCAACAATTGGCAGGAAGTAGCCGGGATGTTTTTGTAGTGAATAGATAAAGGATTTTCATTTAACTCCTAAGATCATCCTTTGTCTCCACCTGGGCGAAATGGCTTGATCACCGCCTCATTGCACTCCAGATAAGGACCTTCCAGCAGGTCGATACAATAAGGAATGGCAGGAAAGACAGCGTCGAGGCACTGGCGGATGGCTTTGGGCTTGCCGGGCAGGTTGACAATCAGCGTCTGGTGGCGGATACCGGCCGTTTGGCGCGAGAGGATAGCCGTCGGCACGTATTGGAGGCTGACCTGCCGCATTTGTTCACCAAAGCCTGGCAGCAGTTTCTGACAAACTGCCTCGGTGGCTTCCGGCGTTACGTCGCGCCGGGCGGGACCGGTGCCGCCGGAGGTGATGATCAGGCAGCAGCCTTCCACATCGGCCATGCGGATGAGCGCCGCTTCCAATTGATCCTGCTCGTCGGGGATGATGGCGTATACTTTCTCCCAGGGAGATACCAGGTATTCGTCCAGCGTAGCGGCGATGGCTTGTCCCGGCAAATCTTCATACTCGCCCCGGCTGGCCCGGTCTGATACATTGATGATCCCGATCCTGATGGTCATGCTTTTGGTTTTTGAAGTAATACGGGGAGTCAAACCATTCTTTAAACCATGTCTCGTCGTCTGTATGGCTCATTGTCTTTGACTGTTCCACAGCGGCTATGATGAAATGATTTGATGATGGACATGATCAGGTGAGTTTGAATTATAATGATGTGAAATTGAAAAGAAGGATACTGGTAAACAGACCTCATACCCCTCAATTATTAACACGCAATGCGGAAATAACAGTTATGCTTTGAAATGGTGGGAAGCTTTCTTAATGGCTTCGTGCAGGGCGGAAGTGGCTTTGTCAAAGCCGTCCCGGATGTCGACAAAGGCACTGCTGCTGGAAGACTTCAAATCCTGAAAAGTATCATAGAGTTTGGTGTTCTTTTCTTTGAGTTCCTTGATCTCTGCATCAATTTTGAGCTCCATCTCAGCCCTGAGTTCTTTGGCTTTGCCTTCCAGTTCCTGAAGTTTGGCATAATACTCTTTGAGCTTTGCCTGTATCTTTTCTTCTTTAGCTTTTTGGTCGTCCATGACAGATAGTATTTGGTAAGCAATAAAGGTAGTAAAAATTTCAAAGGCGTCAATACTTAATCTGTTGAGCGCAGACATTTACGATGGAACTGGAAGGGCTCATCCCGTTTGGTACCTACTCCATGTGGGTGCTGGTCTTTGAAGCGCCCGGATTTGACCCTGAGCTAAGACGGTATGTGCCAGACAGTTTGCCTTCCGGGCTGGCGTTTCCGGATAACGATACCTTGTCGCGGGTAGAGTTAGGATTTGGTGGCAAGTGAACCTTGCCTATCAGCAGACAGCAGCGTATAAGCAGTGCCTGGCTATGGTTGTAAAGATGAGAAAAACAGTTTATATTGGTATGATGAAAGGGCGATCTGCTACGATAATATGGCTGCATATACGCGATCACAGGGTAGTAGCCTCGAGGTAGCTATAAGGGATATATACGCCACATGGCGTATACACGGATGTTAGCAGGCATAGAAAAGTAAAATCAATACAATGAATGACCCAAAGCAAATAGTAAGAGAAGGATATAACAAACTTTCTACCGCTTATAGAGCACATTATAATTTTTCACATACCCAGCAATATCCCATTTGGCTACATGAATTTTTAGTAGATATACCACGAGGTAGCCGGATTCTTGAGTTGGGTTGTGCAGATGGTATTCCCGTAGCTAAACATGTAAGTAAACATTATCAATATCTAGGCATAGATATTTCACCAGTACAAATAGAATTAGCCCGTCATCATGTAGCCGACGCTCGCTTTGAGGTAGCCGATATGACAGAACTATCTTTTCCAACTAGTACTTTTAGTGGAATTATAGCTTTGTATTCTATGATTCATGTTCCCCTCCAGCAACAGCCTGCCTTGATTGCTTCTATGCATGAGTGGCTACAAGAGAATAGTTATGTGTTAGCCATCGTTGGTGCAGGCACATGGACAGGTACAGAAGATGATTGGCTGATTCCTGGTACTACAATGTACTGGAGCCATACTAATTCCGATACGTATATAAAATGGTTTTCTTCGGTAGGTTTTACGATAGTAGAAACAAAATTTATTCCTGAAGGAACAGTGGGTCATACCTTGCTTATTGCTAAGAAGAACAAATGAATAGATAAACAATTAGGATAGAAACGCCCGCTAACACGATGCACCAGCCATGCCTCACTTAAATGTACTCGGAAGTTTGTTGCACCAAGCACCAATTTTGAAACACGAAAGAAAAACCCAAACAACCCGGTCCGGCTGTTGCATGGGGCGTTAGGCGCAATCTGAAAAACTAATGGAATTAAAAAAAACATATGAACTCAACCAAACCCAAAAAATGGGAATTGTGGAAATGTGGAATGACGAATATCCAAACTTTCTTCGTTATGAAAATGTCACCGATTTTGACCAATATTTGGCTAAATTAAAAAATGCGGAATATCACATCGTGGAAACCTACAACGAAATAGTCGGTTGGGCTGTCAAGTTCGATAGAGATGAGGGAAAATGGTTTGTAATTATGGTCAATTCACAAAAGCAAACAAGAGGAATTGGAACCAAATTAATCGAATCTATAAAGGAAAACGTAATCGAATTGAATGGTTGGGTAATCGATAAGGATAATTACTACAAAACGAATGGAGACAACTATAAATCCCCAGTTGACTTTTACAAAAAAATTGGTTTTGAAATTACCGATGAGAGATTTGAAAATGAAAAGTTTACCGCAGTTAAGGTAAAATGGAGTGCGAAAAAGCCTGCGCACAACACCATGCAGCCGCCAGCCGGGTTAAAGTGAGCATGACTGTCAAATGCTCCAAGCACTATCTTTGCTCCTTGAATGGAAAGAATCAAACAGGTCCGGCCTGACGGCTGCATAGATAGAACGTTAGTGGCAATTATAAAAAGTTGAAAATGAAAATATATGCTTCATTTCTTATATCAATAGTATTCATTAACAGTTGTAAAGAAGTGGGAATGAAGCATTACCGAAGCTGGAATACACTTATTTAGCTAAACAAGCAGCGGCTATCTTACCAAAGACATGCACGAGCAGAACCTCCATTAGGCTTTGCGGGGCGTCCCCAAACCACTAAATCCTGCCCATCATCAAACCATTTAATCATAGTAAACCTTGACAACTTCCGTTTTTGACTTCACTTACCTGATCAGCATCGTTCTTTTTATTGTAGGGCTTAAAAGGCTCAGCAAACCGGATACCGCCAGAAACGGCAACCTTATCACCGCAGGCGGCATGGCACTGGCCATCCTGGTCACTTTGTTTTACCCGATCTCATCGGGAGAGAATAACTACCTTTGGATCACGGCGGGCATTGTGGTCGGGTCAGTGATTGGGATAGTAGCTGCCCGGCGGGTACAGATGACGGCCATGCCGGAGATGGTCTCGCTGTTCAACGGGCTGGGCGGTGCCTGCGCCATGCTGATCTCTATCGTAGAGTTCTACAATTATCCGCCTGATACGCCTTTGCTCAACGGGCAGGTATTCACCACGTTGTTTGCCCTGTTCATCGGCAGCATCTCCTTTACGGGCAGCCTGGTCGCCTATGGCAAATTGCAGGGCTTCCTGCGCGACTCGCTGGTGCTGCCCTACCCCAAAGTAATCAACCTTATGCTGCTGCTCGCTATTGTGGCCATAAGCACGTATTTTATATTCCTGCCCGACCTTAACTTTACGTGGGTGATTGTGCTGCTGGTGTTGTCGCTGATCTATGGCATTACGTTCGTCACGCCCATCGGGGGTGGCGATATGCCGGTGGTCATTTCCTTGCTCAACTCCTTTACCGGCATTGGCGCGGCACTGGCAGGGCTGATCTACAACAACCAGGTGATGCTCGTCGGCGGCATCCTGGTAGGTGCTTCCGGCACCATTCTCACGGTGCTGATGTGCCAGGCGATGAACCGCTCGCTGTTCAACGTGATCATCGGCGGGTTTAGCAGCAGTGGCGGCAGCACGGCCGAAGGCAGGGAACAACACGTAAAAGAGGCAGCGCCTCACGACCTGGCTATCCAGCTTAAATATGCCCAGAAGGTGATCGTGGTGCCGGGCTATGGGCTGGCAGTCGCCCAGGCGCAGCACGTGGTACACGAACTGGAAGAGGTACTGGAAGCCGAAGGCGTAGAGGTGAAGTACGCCATTCACCCGGTGGCAGGCAGAATGCCCGGTCATATGAACGTGCTGCTGGCAGAAGCCGACGTAGACTATCACAAGCTGCTGGAGTTGGAGCAAGCCAACAAGGAATTTCCCGGCACAGACGTAGTGCTGGTCATCGGCGCCAACGATGTGGTGAATCCCGCTGCCAAAGAAGATGCCGCCAGCCCCATTTACGGGATGCCCATCCTGGAGGTAGAGCAAGCCAAAAACGTGATCGTCATGAAGCGCAGCATGAGCGCCGGGTACGCCGGTATCCAGAACCAACTCTTCTTCGGCGAAAAAACCCGCATGTTGTTCGGCGACGCCAAAGCGACGCTCAACAAACTCAAAGAGGAAGTGGAACGTGCGTGACGGGTGATATGATTTTCTTATATTATTAGCATGAAAAAATCTATTTTCTGAGAAAATCGTTATTCTTCAAAAAAGTCTATGCATTACCAAGACCGAATTGTTACTGATCCAAAAGTACTACGTGGCAAACCTGTCATCAAAGATACCCGCATCTCTGTAGAATTGCTCTTGAAAAAACTTTCTCAAGGCGCCCGTCATGAAGATTTGCTACGTTCTTATCCTCGTTTGAGCCAGGAAGATATCTATGCTGCTTTGGCGTATGCTTCTGCCCGCATTGCAAACGAAGAAGATTTAGAGATAAAAGGTGGCGTTATCCTATGATCTTAGCCGATGAGAACTTAGACGGCATCATCGTGGAGGCACTACAACAGCATCATATTGAGTTGTACTCTATTTTTGAGTTGAATCGTGGATTAAGCGACGAAGAAATCATGGAGTTATCTATAAATCCACCCCGTATCATTCTTACTGAGGATAAAGACTTTGGTGAATGGGTATTTGCGCACGATGTACATGACATTAGCGTAATTCTACTGCGCTACGACTATATTAATGTCCATGCCATTGCTTCTATTGTAGTGAATCTTATTTAAGAGAAAGAAGAAGAACTCTTCGGTAAATTTGTGACCGTTACCATGAATAAAGTAAGGATTAGAACTATTAAGTAAAATCAAAACTACTAAAAGAGATCATATTTTTCTAAAAGAACTCTAAACATGAGTGAAAAGGATTGATCAACATTTTGAAAATGCAGTAGAGCTTCTTTTTCCAGTTCATTGATCTGACGAGATTCATATATTAAATTCTGTTGAATCTGGATGAGTACCTTTTGAAAGTTTTTGATCTGAACGACACGCACCTTGTCTAATTGATCATTGTCGAGCCTATATTTCTTGATGGTGTTTAATCCCAACAACGAGTTGTTTTTAGCGCGGATGATCTCATCATCAAAAGTAAGATGTACCTGAATAACATCATCTGCATCCCGGCAAGGGTCTAATGCCTGATCGACGGAGATTGCTTTGTTATTGATCTTATTGTTGCAGTTGTCACAAGCCAGATAAAGATTGTTCCAGTCAAAAGCCAACTCTTTTCTTTCAGCAACCTCTATAAAATGATCTACTTCCTGGGATATATCTTTGAGCTTTCTTTCGCAATAAAAGCATTTGTGAAAACTCATAGAGTTTAAGGCGCTTCTAATCTCCTGATGTGCATATTGACTATTGTGTGGCCTTGCTTTATTGCTTTGCAGGAAGTTATCGCGCCACACGTTTTCTTTTCTGGTAAGTATATCAGGTTTAGGGAGCCGTTTAATAAACCTCATGCCCTATTTTCCTGAAATCTTGTCTAACAAGTCTTCCACATCAAAGTAGGAAAAATACTCCGGGTTGATGTTTTTTAGCTGTGCTTCTATGGCATCCTTTCTTTGTTCATCCCCTTGTTGTATGGCTTCTTTCCGTTCGGCAATAAGCTGGCTGATGTGTTCATTGAAGGGCTGTGTATTAAATAAAGGAGTCAAAAGTATTTCATCAATAGGTTTGTTGGAATACACATCCGTTTGGTCTACAATGACAGAGTGATCGTCTTGAGACTCACAGACATAAATACGGACATTTTCTATAGAAGCTACAATAAAAGGAGAGTGCGTCGTAAGTATGATCTGCAAGTGAGGAAATATCTCTAGGATACTCTTCAGAAATGTCTTTTGCCACTTTGGATGCAGATGGTTTTCTGCTTCATCAATAAGCAATAAACCAGGTGCCTGACAAAGCTCACGCAAAGGCTTTCCGCTCAATACTTGAACGGCATACATCTTACCCAACATAGAAACCATTCTCTGGATCAGGTATAGATTGCCGCTGCTTAGCTTGTCCAAAGTGATTTCCCTGCCATTTTGCTCAATAATAGGTTGCAGCGTTTTTCTGGCGACGTATTTAAATTCGCCATTATTCAAACTGAGTTTAATAATTCGTTTTAATGTATCAAACAAGGCTTCACCAATTTCTCTTTCTTTAAGATCGTCGCTGGATTTGAGGTAATCAAAATAAGTAATAAGTTGGGTGACTTCTACATTTTGGTGAATGCCGCTAAGCGCACCGGTAAGATAGTTTTCAGGATTAGGAGCGGTTAAATTCTTAATATCAAATTTATCGGTAGCCAACTTTGAAGTCCAGTAATCTGCTACCCATTGGTTTTCTTTATTCTTAGTGGTAAATTTTTCACTAAATTCATTTTGGTTAGTCATAAAGGCATTAGGGTGATGACTGTAAGTTTTGTTAGAGTCTATTACTCCTACAACATTCACTAAGGCTCTCAACGCAAAATCAGATGAATTATTTACAATATTTCTTTCGATCCCGACATAAAGTCCATAAAGCAATCCCCGGATTGCATCTAAAATGATAGTCTTGCCCGTACCATTCTCCCCGGTAATAATGGTTACCGGAGGTTTTTCCAGGCTATCGTTTTCGGTGATAAAGTCTATATGCCCTTCCCGGAACGGACCGATGTTCTTGATGTCAAGATACTGGATTCTCATAGGGGCAAGATACAATTCTTTTTTATTGTGTGTATCATCCAAACCTATCATTTCCTCTTCCGCTTAGACCAACATACCTTACAAAAATAACACAGACGCCACCAAACCACCTGTATTTGTTATGTAAACTTGGTAACACGTGACCAATCCCTAACTTTATATTATGCTTTCCAAGTCAGACGTCATGTTTTGAGTAGGATTGTTATAGTTAATCTGGTGAGACGAGTGCTTTCTTAGCTGATTTGTTATTTTAACCAATGTAAATGTGTCAAGTAGGTTATGCAAAGTCATTTTTACACAAGAAGAGATGAGGTGTAGGTTATGTTTGGTTTCATTTTGTTATTTTTTTTTTTGTTGATGTTATTGACACAACGTTTCTTCTACTAAAAGTCTTTATGTTGTGAGGAGGCAACAGGTGGCGGGGCATTGATAGTCTCACCGGTTCCAATAAAAAGCCGTTGTCAGCCACAAAGTGTTCACTATGGCACCGGCGCCTATCCTTCCGAGCCGGTATTGCAAGCCGGTTTCCAGTTTCCTCCGGTCGTTGAAGTACCAGCCTATGCCCAGGTATGTCCTGTTTTCTCCCAACCGTCGGGCGGCGTTAAAGGAAAACAAAGACTCATTGGAAAGCACCAGGTACTTTTCACCGGGATCGAGCTCGCGCCCGTTGAGCGGTGTGTCATAGGCAAAACGATACCGTACCCGGTTGGTATAATCACTTTGCCGAAACCGCTGCTCTAACCGGATGCGATGAGCAATGCGGGTAGCACCCAGGTAAGTAAGAAAAGCGACCTGCTCTGCCGGGCGGTGCTCATGCCCCCGGTGCGTTTCTGTCAGTTGACTAAGCTGAAAGGTATAGCCTGCACTTAGTTTTAGGTTATTCCACAGGCTATAGGTTGCAAAAACTTGGGGCTGTATATAGTTTATCCGGTAATGGGCGATAGTGCCCTCTTCCGAAGGCTCTGCCAGGGTGTTGCGTACGCTTATTTTAGTGTTGGCTGTCCAACGGTTACTGAGTTTCCGGGTATAAGAAAAGTCTGGCTCCCATTGCACGAACATACCATGCTGGGCGGAGGCTTCCCCGAAGAAAAAACACAGCAAGAGCATACAAAAAATGCGTTGCAGATAGCTTATCATATTAATGGAAGTAGGAAGACCGAAGACCGGAGACGGAAGACCGGAGACGGAAGACGGAAGACCGAATGTAGTATGAACTATGCAATCTTGTCTTCCGTCTCCAGACTTCTGTCTTCCGTCAAAATAAACCTGTCGGTACGAATATTCGTTGTGTAAACGTACTTATTATTTTTCAAACCGCTGTTGTCCTTGCCAGTGCCAGAAACAGATACCTTGCGTACAGACGCTCCCGAAATTACTATTATTGTTGGAACCAACCGCAACCAGGCTTATTCCCAAACAGTAGCCCGTTATTATCAGCAGGTGTTAGCAGATAAAGGAGTCGCCAGCCAAATCCTGAACCTGTCCGCCCTGCCGGAAGATTTTATTGCCACCGCGCTCTATGAAAACAGTGGCAAGAATCCGGCTTTCAACAAATTTGCAGAAACAGTGGCAGCCAGCGATAAATTCGTCTTTATTGTGCCCGAATATAACGGCTCCTTTCCGGGGGTGCTCAAAGCTTTTATCGACGGGCTGGAGTACCCCAGCGCCCTGTCCAACAAAAAATGCGCTTTGGTAGGCTTGTCTGCCGGGATGCAGGGCGGCGCCATTGCCCTGAGCCACCTGACCGACGTACTCAACTACCTGGGTATGCACGTGCTGGCGCTGAAGCCCAGCCTGGCCTATATACAGCAACATCTGAAAGACGGGCACATCACAAACAAAATTTACACGGAACTGCTGGACACGCAGGCTTCGCAACTGATTGACTTTTGAATCCTGCCAGCCCTGCGTGCAGGAAGTGATTACTACAGTGCGCGCAAACAATACAGCCCTGTGCGTGTTATAATAACTTATGGAAGTTTGTATATAACCCTTTGTGGGATTGTTTTGTAAGCTTTCACTGAACTATTTTTTTTAGAACTAACCTTAAATTTTTTAATGATGAAAAAGTTAACACTTATCTTTTCAGCTTTTGCCATACTATCACTGGCAAGTTGCGATGCTACAAACAAAGACACAGAAAGAACAGTCATTGACCGGGATACGGTCGCTGTTACCAAAGAGTATGAAGTAGAGAAAAAAATAAGAGAGGTAGAAGTAGACACTGTTACCGAAACAGAAACGGTCACAGATGTGGACACGCTCAGGGATGACGGCTAAATATTTTTAAAACCAAAAAAAGTCCCGGCAAGTCCGGGACTTTTTTATTGCTCAAATGTCTAATTTAGCATACTTGGCATTCTTCTCAATAAACTCCCGGCGGGGGGCTACGTCGTCGCCCATCAGCATAGAGAACAGGTGGTCGGCTTCGGCTGCCGAATCGATGGTCACCAGCTTCAGGCTGCGGCGTTCGGGGTCCATCGTGGTAGACCAAAGCTGCTCGGGGTTCATCTCTCCCAATCCTTTGTAGCGTTGTATGCCTACGGATTCTACCTTGCCGTCGCCTGCCAGTTCTTTGGTGATACGCTCCCGTTCGGCTTCCGTCCAGCAGTACCTTTCTTCTTTACCCTTTTTGATCAGGTAGAGTGGCGGCAGGGCAATGTATACGTATCCTTTTTCTATCAGTTCGCGCATGTAGCGGAAGAAGAACGTCAGGATCAATGTACGAATGTGGCTGCCATCCACGTCGGCATCGGTCATGATAATAATCTTATGATAGCGCAAACGGACCATGTTCAGCGCCTTGTCGTCTTCCTCCGTACCGAAGCTGACGCCCAGCGCGGTGAGGATATTTTTGATCTCCTCGTTGTCATAGATTTTATGCTCCTGGGCTTTCTCCACGTTCAGAATTTTGCCCCGCAAGGGCAAAATGGCTTGGAACTGCCGGTCGCGTCCTTGTTTGGCCGAGCCGCCCGCGGAATCTCCCTCCACAAGGTAGAGTTCGCATTCGCCAGGATCGCTGTCGGAGCAGTCGGCCAACTTGCCGGGCAGGCCGGTGCCGGTCAGCACGTTTTTGCGCTGTACCATCTCGCGCGCTTTGCGGGCCGCGTGGCGCGCCTGGGCAGCCAGCACTACCTTAGAGATGATGACTTTGGCTTCTTTGGGGTGTTCTTCCAGAAAGACGTTCAAAGCTTCGCCTACGCAGGATTCTACCGCGCCCATCACATCGGAGTTGCCCAGCTTGGTTTTGGTCTGCCCTTCAAACTGAGGCTCGGCGACTTTCACAGAGATCACAGCCGTGAGTCCTTCGCGGAAGTCGTCGCCGTTGATCTCTAACTTGACCTTTTCGAGCAAGCCGGACTTGTCGGCATAGGTTTTCAAGGTACGGGTCAGGGCGCGACGGAAGCCGGAGACGTGCGTACCACCTTCGATGGTGTTGATGTTGTTGACGTAGGAGACTACGTTTTCAGCGTAAGAAGAATTGTAGGTCAGGGCTACCTGTACGGGTACTTCGCCTTTTTCGGCATCGATGTAGATCGGCTCCGGGATCAGCTTTACGCGGTTGTTGTCCAAATAATCCACAAACTCTATCAGCCCGCCTTCGAAGACAAACTCTTCTCTTTCGGGCTGGCCTTCTTCGTCAATCTCTCTCAGGTCGGTCAGGGTAATACGAAGACCAGCGTTCAGGAAAGCCAGCTCGCGCAAACGGGAGGCAATGGTCTCGTACTTGTATTCGGTGACGTCAAATATGTCAGCATCCGGCTTGAAGCGGACCAGGGTGCCGGTATGGTCGGTGGCGCCAATCTCCCGGACGGTATACAGGGGGACACCTTTGCTGTATTCCTGTTCGTAGATTTTACCATCGCGGTAAACGGTAGCGTGCAGCGGGTCAGACAGTGCATTGACGCAGGAGACGCCTACGCCGTGCAAGCCACCGGATACTTTGTAGGTGTTTTTATCAAACTTACCGCCCGCGTGCAGCACAGTCATGACTACTTCTAAGGCTGAGCGGTTTTCTTTCTGGTGGATGTCGATAGGAATACCGCGGCCGTTGTCGGCTACGGAAACAGAGTTGTCTTCGTGGATGATCACATCTATTTTGTCGCAGTAGCCGGCCAGGGCTTCGTCGATAGAGTTGTCTACCACTTCATAGACCATGTGGTGTAGTCCTTTGACGTTGACATCGCCAATGTACATGGCAGGTCGTTTTCTGACAGCCTCTAAACCTTCTAAAACCTGGATGTTGCTGGCAGAATATTCACCCTGGTTGATTTTCGCTAATGAATCGGTCGTTATGCTGGAATTTTTAAGTTCGCTCATATTTTTTGTTCGTGTTCTAAAAAGATCAAAACTACAATAAAATAACGGATTTTGCATGAAAAAAAGACGCAAAGGATACCGTGCCGGATTTCAGGGTGTAAAGTCCTGGAGAGTGAAGCGTAAATGAAAGTAAAGTGTTGAGGGTCAGTAAGATAACATACTGTTCAGTCAATAGGTTCCGGCTTGCAGCATGACCAAAGTACAACCCATAACCGGCTCTATGCCCTGCTGACGGACTTGCTGTATGAACTCACCGTTCTCTGTACCGGGATTAAAAATGACACGCCTGGGCGACAGGCTAAGAATATAATCGTACCACTCCGGCTGGTTTTGTGGACCTACGTACAAGGTGACCGTATCTACATCAGGTATTTCCGGCTTCTGGCGCAGGTCCAGGATTTCTTCTCCGGCGACGCTTCCTTTTTTGATGCTGAGGGGCACGATAGGATGCCCGTAGCGGGTGAGCATCTGGGCGGCACGGTAGGCATAGCGGGAAGGGTTAGGGCTGGCGCCAATGATGACGGTCTTTTTATTTTCTTTCATAATGTTTAGAAAAAATGCTGTTTCAAAAAATATCGTTGATTCCATTTTTTCTAATAAACAAGTAAAAGGAATTTTTCATCCATTATTAAAGAGAACCAGCCGCTATAAATTCAGAAGGAGTCTGTCCGAACTGCTTCTGAAAACATAGATGCATGGGCAGGCTAGTCCATCTGTTCCAATGGCTGGTAATTTGGTGGCAGTGAGCTGTGGGAAAAATAAGAAGGAGAAAAAGGGCTGGTAACTTTGTTCCAATAACTGGTAATACGGTTGCAATGCGCTAAAGGCAGGTAATGAAAGTGAAAATTTTTCGGAATTGTTTTGCGCTTCTTACAGCAAACGTTTAGCTTAAGCTTCGACAAGTTTTTGAAAGCTATACGCTAATCTCTCAATCAATCATCTATGAAAAAATATAACGTGGGTATTATCGGCTACGGATGGGTAGCTTCAGCGCACATGGCTGCCATCAATGCCAGTCCTCAGGCGCAAGTCACAGCAGTTTATTCATCACGCCCGATCGATGATGCGGAAGTCAGCGCAAAAGCGGGTTCGCCTGTCAAGACTTACACCGACCTGTCTGCGATGCTGGCCGACAAAAACCTGCAGGTGGTTTCCATTTGCAGTTATCCCTACCAGCACAAAGAGCATGCGGTGGCGGCAGCGCAGGCAGGGAAGCATATCATTATTGAAAAACCGCTGGCGCTTTCCTGGGAAGATTGCCAGGCTGTGGAGGCGGCGGTGAAAAAGGCTGGTGTCAACACCTGTGTCTGCTTTGAATGTCGATACTCGAGCCAGTTCATAGCTACCAAAGCCGTCATTGACCAGGGATTGCTCGGCGAACTGCACTACGGCGAAATTGATTATTATCACGGCATCGGCCCCTGGTACAGCCCCTTCCGCTGGAACATACGCAAAGATGCGGGGGGCAGTGCACTGCTCACGGCAGGTTGCCATGCCCTTGACGCGCTGCTCCTTTGTATGGGTACCGACGTGGAAGAGGTCACCAGCTACGATACCCAATCGCGCAGTAAAATTTTTGAACCTTACGAATACCCTACGAGTAGTGTTACTATCATAAAGTTCAAAAGCGGCCGCATCGGCAAATGCGCTGCCATCGTGGATTGTCTGCAACCTTATTATTTTCACACCCACCTTTGCGGCAGCGAAGGCAGCCTGCTCGATAATCAATTTCACTCCATGAAGCTAGGCACAGACAGAAATTCATGGAGTACCCTGGCTATGAAAATGCTTGATTCCGGCGATGTCACCGACCACCCCTATCAGACACAGTTTACCACCTTTTTTGAATCTGTTGAAAATGGCGTGGATATGCCACTCACCAGCCTGCAAGATGCCATGAAAACGCATGAGGTTATCTTCGCAGCGGATCAATCAGCAGCGACAGGAAAACCGGTGAGGCTTTAACTAAACCGTCTCAGAGAAAAGATGAAAACTGCTATGGCCATTGCCGCCCACCCTGACGACATAGAATTTATGATGGCCGGAACGCTGCTGCTTCTCAAAAAAGCAGGATACGAAATCCATTACATGAACCTTTCGTCCGGCAGTTGTGGCAGTATGGTCCATGATGCGGCTACCACCCGGAAAATTCGTCTGGAAGAAGCCAGGAAAGCGGCTGAAATGCTAGGTGCTCATTTCCACCCGCCCTTCTGCGATGATCTGGAAATTATGTATGACCTCGACACTTTGCGCCACCTGGCTGCCGTGATCCGCGAGGTAAAACCTAATATGCTGCTAACACATTCACCGACAGATTATATGGAAGACCACATGAATACATGCCGTTTGGCTGTTACAACAGCCTTTGCCCGCGCCATGCCCAATTTTACATCAGTGCCATCACGTCCCACGGAAAGTTACGACTGCACGGTGTATCATGCTTTGCCGCATGGCCTTCGGGACAACTTACGCCGCCGGATCATACCGGGAGCCTTTGTAAACACTACTTCCGTTCATGAAACGAAACGGGAAGCCTTGAAAGCGCATCAAAGCCAGCAGCAATGGCTGGATGTAAGTCAAAAATTAAATTCTTATTTACAAACGATGGAAGATATTTCCCTGGAAGTCGGTCATAGGTCGGGAAAGTTCAAACATGCCGAAGGATGGCGCCGCCATTTGCACTACGGTTTCTGTAGTCCGGATGCTGACCCCTTGCAGGCTTTAGGCAAAGATTATCTTATCAACGAAGCCTATGAGCGGAGCCTGGAAAAAGGCTATTAACTTTATTTAAAACTAATCTACGTACCACTATGCCACGTAAACTCAGTTCCATAGCCCCCGATTGGTGGGATTATACCACGCTTGACAGCGACCTCATCCAGGAAGTCGCACAACTCACGCCGGAAAAAATGCTCCGGCTTTCGCGCCCGGGTTTTAAAGTGGTATTTTACGATACGCTGGAAGATTTTTACCTCGCCGAAGCACTCGAATACATTACTGCCTGGAAGCAATCCACCCCCGACAATCCGGTGGGCATTTGTGGGCCCATTGGTCCTACGGAGCAACTGCCTTTGGTGGCGCGCCTGGTAAATGAACTGGGATTGTCTCTTAAATCGGCTCATTTCTGGGGCATGGATGAATGGTTTGTGGAGGGCAAGGAAGTGTCGCCTGACCATCCGCTCTCGTTTGAAAAGGCAGACAGGGAATTATGTTTTAACCGCATACGTAAAGACCTGGTGATGCCCGATGAACATCTGCATTTTCCGAAAGCGGACACCGAAGCTTTTCGCAAAAGCTGGGAAGGTGTTCGCTGCGCTGTCATGCAAGGCGGGCAGGGCGATATCAAGCATTGGGCATTTAATGACCCTCCCAAACGTGCGGGCAAATATAAAGATCATCCGCCATCGCCGGAGGAATATCGCAAGCTCGCTACACGTGTGGTCGACTTGCATCCGATCACTATCGCACAGAACGCCCGCACTTCCGGCGGCGGCAACATCACCCTTGTCCCCACCCAAGCGATTACGGTAGGACCGGTAGAAACCTGGAAGGCAGAAAAAGTATCTATCTGGCAGGCAGGCACGCACGACAACCCTTTCGGGCAGCGCCTAACGACTTACATGATCTCCAAAAAGATGCCGGACACAGCTGTGCCCATGTCGCTGCTGGCAGATCATCCTCAGGTGCAGTTCAATTTCTACCGTCCTGGTTTGGGGACGTGTGCCGTTGAAATGCATTGAATTTTTAGCTTCTACAGAAGTGAAAAATCTCACGAATAGTGCTCCTTTTTACTACTTCTCAACAATATCCTTTTTTAAAGACTCAAGTATAGTTAGAACCTCGCTTTTTTCTGTTTCTCCAATTCCATTCTCATCTAAAGCCAATAATGTATCATCCGTTGCACTTTCATACTCTTCATCGCTTATGTTCATGCCAGTATGAGCTGTGCGCATACCCCTGCCGGTGTACTGATGAGGCCCTCCAGTCCCCATTGAGAAGAACTCAAATGCTTTTTGAGTGAAGAATTTATTTACATAAAATAATAGAGATAGAAAGAATGAAGTAGATTATTTGGTGGAAGTAGTATTAGTCGTACTATCAGTTACTCTTTCAAAAACATCTTCCACATGTATCTTTCCATCTGCACCCTCTGCTATTCCACTCCAGTACAGCTTGTCTCCTTCTACCCTTTGGGTAATGGTCATATTAGTGGCAGAGTGAGAGGGCGCCATTTCAAAATTAGGGTACATTGTATCGCCTTCCATAGTGTAGGTTCCACCCATAGCATTTTCAAATGCATCATCTTTAAGGCTAATACGCATCCAGTGGGTAGGGGAAACGATTTGGAACCTGATGTGGGTAGCATTGGTATGCGACCACAATTGCTTTCCACTTTCATCTACACCTCTGGAAGATAGCTGATTCCATGTACCGATGGCCGGATTGTCAGTATAATTATTCCCTTCTACCTTTTGAAAAACTAATGCATCTAAGGTAGCTACTTTGCCATCAGGGTAAGTGATTGTACCAGACTGAATGAATTTATCTCCCTCTAATTTGTAGGTAAAATCCATTTTGGCTTTATCCGTGCCTTCCTGTGAAAAATATAAAGGTGTTTCTATATACTTATTACCTTCAATGCGAACAGTTCCAGCAATGGCTTTATCAAAAACTAAGGAATCCCCTTGCTTTCTATGGGTAATGAGGATATAATGAGTAGGCGTGATGATTTTGGTTTCTTTAAACTCAGAACCATCAGCAGAAATTTTTGAACCATCACTCCCAGTACCTTTCATCGATACAACTTCCCATGTGCCTACCAGGGGATTGTTTTGAGCAAATAGCTGCAAGGTGCAACAGAAAAGGATTGCGGAAAGAATTAATCTGTTTTTCATAATAAATGGGTTTAGGAAGTAAAAAGCAGTGGATAATCTTCAGATTATCCTGATCCTGCATAAGGGTATCATTTTTCTTTTTGAGCGGTCATCTTCTCACTGATGTGCGCCATCAACTGGCTGAATTCTTCCTCGGGGCTGAAGTCAATGAACTTAACATCTTTTTCTGCAATACCAGTATGGAGGGCAGGCATATAAAATACTTCTCCCTTGTTTACTGTTTCTTCTTTACCATCAGCGTATTTAATGCGCATGGAACCCTCGAAAACATATCCCCAATGCGGTGCAGGACACATATCCTGGGGAAGGCCGGCAAAAAGCGGTGTGAAGTCTGTTCCCGCAGGTACTTCAACATATCCCACATACATGCCGCCCAAGCCAGATTGATTCCGGAAGGAGGTTTCCGGATCGACAGGGATTTTCTCTTTTGTCAGATGGAAGGAACTGGTGTTTTGCGTATCGTAGGAAGAAACCGCAATCACTTGGGTATTGACAATTTTCCACTGCCCATCCACCTTTTTAAGGGTGCGCGTTTCTTTAGTCTTACGGCCTTCAATCCCTCCCCAGTTATCCTGCTGATCAAAACTGACAAAGGCTACCTCGTCATCAATCGTGAAGTTGTAATGGTCGCGTTTGATTTTCAGGTCAAAGGGTTGCGAGTCCTTTAAGGCATCTTTAATGTCATTCCAACCGTTGAATTGCTGCGAACCGCTGGCCGAGGCGATCATAAACTGAGCCTCGTCTGTATTGACCCAGCACTTCGCCCAGTTCGGCCAATCCGCTGCGGCCGCAAATTTTGTTTCATCATCAATGAGTTGCGTGATAGCCGTTTTTTCGCCTTCAAAGTCAATGGGTTTTGCACATGCCGAGCATAGCAAAACAAAAAGATAGAGGTAGTTTCTCATGTTAGTTATTGTTTTGGCGAATTACTTATACTCGTGCTTCCAGGATTAGATTGAAGGGAGTTTCGGCGGCTTTTCTAAAACGGCTGAAACCGCCGGACGTGGCCACTTCCCGCAAGCGTTTCTCTCCGGCCTGGGCGCCCAGGGCAAGCCCTACCTCCTGGCTAAGAGAATTAGGCGTGCAGATCATCGTCGAGAACGAATAATAGGCCCGACCTACGGGGTTCAAATTCTCCTGCAAGGTGTCGTTGGCAAAAGGTTCTACCATCATGCAGGTACCGTCGGGCTTCAAGGCAGTCACTACATGGGCACATGCCCCTACCGGGTCGCCCATATCATGCAGGCAGTCAAAGAAAGTGACCAGATCATATTCCTTGCCCGGAAAGTTTTTCGCAGCCCCCACTTTAAACGAAATATTGGTGAAGCCTGCTTCTTTTGCAGCGGCTGCCGCATGTTCCACCGATCCTTCATGAAAATCATAGCCTATAAATGTTGAGTTGGGGAAAGCTTCCGCCATGAGCATGGTAGAAACCCCGTGTCCACAACCCACATCAGCGACCTTGGCTCCGTTTCTCAACTTTTCTTCAACGCCCTCCAGGGCGGGAATCCATTGTGTAATTAAATTAGCTTTATAGGAGGGCCTGAAGAATTTTTCAGTACCACAAAACAAACAACTGTGGTGATCTCCCCAGGAAATTCCTTTTCCGGTTTGAAAAGCCTTTTCCATGTCGGGTTCGTCATGATACATAGACGATATAGCATAATACGCTCCGGTCATAATTACGGGGCTTTCCTCATTGCTAAAAACAAGTGCCTGCTCCGGGGTCATCGAGAATTTTTCGCCCTCAGCCTCATACTCAACGTATCCCGATGCCGCCTGGGCTGATAACCATTCGCGGACGTATCTTTCCGAGGTGTTGGTTGCTTTAGCGAGTTGTTCCGAAGTCATCGCACCATTTGCCGAAAGAGCCTTATAAAGCCCCAGTTTATCTCCCGTGATAATCAGGGGGCCAATCGCTGCCGCCCCCATATCGTTGACGATTTTCCCTAATAATTCGTGTAGTTTGCTTTCATTAAGTTCCATGACAGTTTATTTAAGTGGTTAGAAATTTTGCATTTTATTGTAGTGGCTGACGTTCGGTTTCAGATATCGACTTGACGTTAAGCAGGATGCATCCAAAGGATAAAGATAAGTAATAGGGGCTTTTTCATCATTGACAAAGGTTTTCTGTTCTGCATCCCCGTCCAGGGTCAGGTATAATGAAAATAATCCGCAGGAACTTAGCTTTCCCGGCGCATTATTGCACTCTCTTGCGCTCCGCCTCCGAACCTGATTTGATGTTTACTTTCTTCAATTTCTTATTCCCCAAGGTCTTAGCTCGACTTTAGCCTTTTGAGAATATGAAAGAGAAGAAGAACTCTGGGGGAATGCGTAGCTTTGGATTGTCTTACGATTCAAATCTATGCTTATTATTCCCGAAGAGTTCTCTGCCCAAATATCAGCATTCGCTCCTTT
>JBBSNI010000041.1:0-23245 GCA_038232695.1 Cytophagales bacterium | reverse complement strand
GAAGTCGGCAAAGCGGGCGTCTTTATCCAGCAAATCCTGTTTGGTGCTGACCTGTCCGGGATTGAGCCAGTAGTCAGCCTGCAATCCGTAGGCGTACATGGTCTCAAAATCTATAGGCAGGCTGACGGCAGTGGTATCCTGCGCCCAGGGCCAGGTTGCGCCTGCCTGCCGGAACAAGCGGCTGCGGTAGCTGTGGCCACCGGGCACATACCACGTACCCTGGAAGGGCGAGCCGGTGATCACTTTGGGCTGATCTTGTATTGGTGCAGCCAATGCTGCCACACGATTGTATTGGGTTTCAATGGCAGCAAACTTTTCGTTGGCTTGCTGTTCCTGGTTGGTCAGGGCGGCGATCAGTTTCAGCCACTCGGCTTTCGCCAGCGGCGTACTTTCCATCCATTCGGTATTGACCAGGACGGGAATGCCTGCCTCTGTGAGCGTCTGATATTGCGCCATAGCCGTACCCGGCATCCCGGATACCATGAGCAGGTCGGGCGCCAGCGCCAGCACTTTTTCCATATTGAGACTTTCCCCGCCACCTACTTCCCGGATCGCTCCACTGGCTATGCCTTGTTGTATTGTCGGACTGTAGATATAGTCGGCTTCATCTACGGCGATGATCCTGTCTTCTGCCTGCAAGGCGGCGAACAGTCCGATATGGGTAGTAGACTGGGTAATGACTTTTTGTATGGGAATACGGATGATCTGGTCTGCCACGACAGCTTCGGGCACAGGAGTACCGGTAGGCAGCAGCAAGTATTGGGTTGTATCCTGCCCGGACAGCAGGTAGAGCATCTTATAGGAGCCGTGATAGGCAAGGGCAAAGCCCCGGGCATAGTGAACCTGTACCTGCTCTTCGTAGGGCGTTGCGTCTTTCGTTTGGGCATGATCATCCCCCCGGGAAGCAACCGATGGATCGTGCTTTCCGGTGCAGGAGTATACAAATAGTAACAATACAAGGCTGCATTGCCTGGAATACAGCCATCGTACCAGCCTTCCGGCCTTCACAGAAAAATGTAGTAAACGCATAACATCTTACCGCTCCAATCCCCGGGGGCGTTCAGAGGTAATACCAAGGTAGGTCTTCTGGCTTCTCCTGCTTCCGTCCGTCTTCCCATCCCGGCGGAGGCCGGGGCAGTGACTCAAAGGCATGGACGGAAACGTGCAGGCGTTCATAAAAGCATGAACACCTATGGAGTTACAGCAGCGAGGACTGCACCGGATTTGCACCGGCTTCCCTTTTTATAGCTTGCCCGTGAAGTCAATAACAGGCAAGTCCACCACAGTAGGCGGCAAAGGTAGCATAAATTACAGAAAAGGGAAGGGGCGGGTTGTTTAAATTTAACAGCGTGTAATAACGTAAAATGTTCATTGTTTTCCTTTTTTTGAAGAAAAATAAACATCTGCAAAATCCATGTATCTTTCCCAGTCGTACAGTTCTAATCCATGCCCGCCTTTTCGCATATGATAACCCAGGTTTGAGCTTTTGACCGGCGTATTGGCCTGGGGTTGTGCTTTGGCAGGCAGGGGTTTCAGATCAAAAAGCTGAAATACGGGTTCGGCATATTTCATAGAGAGAAATTCTCCCTTCGGGTCTGCCCATTCATCTTCCGAAGCGCTGGCCACATACACCGCCCGGGGTGCCATCAGGGCGATCAACATATGCTGGTCAACGGGCAAAGCCTCTTCCCTGGCATTGTAGGTATCGTATTGATCACAAAACCAGTAAGGGAATCTTGTATTGATGTCCCGGATAGTTTCCCCTACTTTGCGGCGGGCCAGGGCTGCCCCGGTACACCCCGAGTTATTGGAGATGGTAATAGCAAAGCGTTCGTCCTGGGCGCCGCCCCATAAGGCGGCTTTTCCGCCCCTCGAGTGACCTAAGAGGGCCACTTTAGAAGGATCAAGTTGCGGGTCTGTCTCGATATAGTCCATGACCCGGCTGGCGCCCCAGCCCCAGGCACCGATTGCTTTCATGCCGTTTGCCTTTTTCAATTGTTCCGGGTAAAGTCTGAGTACTTCCTGGTCGTAGGTTTCTTTGTCGTCGGCAGCTACATCGCCTACATGAAATGCGGCAACGGCATACCCTCTGTCAATGACCTTTTCGGCGGGCCAGAAATCATTTTTTACCTCCCGGCTTGGGTCGGTATTCTCTTTTCCGCGGTGGTTGATCAACAAAAATACCGGGGACGGCTTTTTTGTGTTCGTTGGGATAAAAAGCACTACATTGACCGTGACGGATTGCCTGTTGCGGTATACATCAACAGCCACTTCTTTGAGGGTGGCTTTTCCGTTCATCACCCTTTTGTCTTCCCGTTTCAGCTCAAAACGGATGCTATCAAAGTCTTTTGGTACTTGCCCATACACGTTGTCTTCAAACAGGTGCAGGATTTCCGGACGCCTCATCTTGCTCCAGGCATCGGCAGTACTGATCTTTCCATCCTTACTAATGAGCAGTTCCGGAAGCTTCAGGTGTTGGGGTGCGACTTGTCCATACATAGGAAAGGAGAGTAACAATGAAATGATAAAAAGCAAAGTCTTGAAGTTCATAGCTCTATTTGGTTGATTATGTTCCGTTTGGTTGATTATGTTCCGTGCGATCTTAGGATTCGCAGTATAAGAGTATCATACCTGTTTGGGTATTGTAAAAGGGGCTCGGTATTCACCACTTAGCATAGCGGTAGCTTCCTTATCGTTCGTGATGGTTTGCGTGTCAGGATCAAAGTTGATCGTTCTTCCCAAGCGGTAGGAAATATTAGCCAGATGGATGAGCGCACAGGAATAAAAGCCTTCTTCAATAGGAGAAGTCAATAAGCCTGGGTCGTTGGCCCTGACCGCCTCGGTAAAGTTCTGATAATGGTTGCCTAATCCTTGTCCTGATGCTCCGGGTTCTCTACCCTTGCCCATATAGGTCTGCCAGTGGTTCACATCCTTGAGCATATAGCCTTTGTCGCCATAAAAGATATTGCCTACTACGTTGGCCTCACTGGTCATATAGGTGTTGTTCTGGCTTTCGGCAGCGCCCAAATGGTTGCCTTCCGGATTGGTCATCCAGGGTCTTACTTCAAACTGAAGGATTTTCTTTTTATCGCCACTTGCCTGCGGATTAGGAAACTCAAAAACAGCCATGATGGTGTTGGGTGTCTGCTGCATATCATCGAACATCATGTGCCCTCCCAGCGTAGTAATTTTGGTGGGCAATTTCACACCCAGTCCCCAGCGGGCTACGTCCATTTCGTGCACACCCTGGTTGCCCATATCTCCATTGCCATAGTCCCAGTTCCAATGCCAGTTGTAGTGAAAGCGGTTGCGGTTGAAAGGGCGTTTGGGTGCCGGGCCCAGCCACAGATCATAATCTACTTTATTCAGGTAAGCGGTGGTGTAAGGCGTGACATAGCCATCACTGTTTACCGTGAAAGCGAATTTCTCATCAGCTTGCATCGGCCCGTCAGGATAACGACCGATGGAGTCGCGCCACTTGTAGCAAATGCCCTTAGCCATATATACTTCTCCTAACTTACCCTGGCGTATAAACTCCACGGCCGTTTGTGCACAGGGATTACTCCTTTGCTCGGCGCCATCCTGTACGACCAGTCCGTATTTTTTGGCTGCCTCCACTAATTTTTGTCCTTCCTGAAAATCGTGGCAGGAGGGCTTCTCTACCGACACATGCTTTCCAGCCTGAAGGGCCCAGATCGAGGCCAGCGCATGCCAGTGGTTGGGCGTGACGATGGAGACGGCGTCTATGTCCTTGTCTTCAAAAAGCTTACGCAGGTCCTGATAGGTTTTGGGCTGGGGCAACTGCCGGTCGGTAAACAGGCTTTTAATGCGTGGGGCGAAGAGGTTTTGGTCTACATCGCAAATAGCGGCTACTGCCACATTCCTGAGCTTTGAATATTCCAGGATATGGTTTTGCCCTTGTCCGCGGATGCCAATCACGGCGACATTGACCCTGTCGTTGGCGCCTTTCCACCGGTGGCTGTTTCCCCAAAGCAGGGGAGCTGAACCGACCGATGCCATGGCCAGGGAAGAGCTTTTCATAAATTTCCTTCGGTTGATCATTGTTGCATTTTTAGGGGTGAAATTGAACAGGTTTGATCTCCGGTATGCCCAGCCTAAGGATAATCCAGGCGGTCAGGTAGGCAAAGCCGGAAATGAGAAAGATCAGAAAGTAACTGCCCGTAATCTCCAGGATAAAACCTACGGCAGTAGCGTAAGCCATGCCTCCGGCCACGGCCGACAAAGTGGAAAGCCCGGTGACCGAACCAATCGCATGGCGGGGAAATACATCGGATATGATGGCATATACATTGGCCATCCATCCGGTATGCGCCGCCGCAGCCAGACTAATAAGTCCAACAGCTATGTACAGATTGGCTGTCTGAGAGGCAAAGACAATAGGAATCACGCTTACGGCACAGATCAGCATGGTTATTTTTCTGGCAAAGTCCACGCTTTTATTCTTTTTGATGAAATAGGAAGATAGCCAACCTCCCCCAACGCTACCTGCATCGGCAATGACATAAATGGTGATCATAGGTAAGCCTATATCTATGAGGGTAACGCCATGTTTTTCATTCAGAAACTTGGGCAGCCAAAAAAGCAAAAACCACCAGGTAGGATCAGATATAAACCGAACGAGACATAAGATAATCGTTTCTTTTTTGAAAAGCACGGTACTGTAAGGCACCGCCCGTGTTTCTTCTTTCTTGTTGCCTGCCTGTATATACTGCCATTCATCAGCCGACAAGCGGGGATGCTGTTCCGGTTTTCTGTACATCAGCAGCCAAAAAGCTACCCACACAAACCCCAGCAGGCCTATCAAGATGAAGGCCCACTGCCAGCCATACCGCAAAGCGATCCAGGGCACAGTCAGGGCAGCAAGGATGATCCCGACATTGGAGCCTGCATTAAAAATACCGGCTACCAAAGCTCTTTCTTTTGCCGGGAACCATTCGGACACCGTTTTTAGAGCTGCCGGAAAGTTAGCCGCCTCACCCAAGCCCAAAGCAAAGCGGGAGGCAGCAAAACCTATGACGCTGCCGACAAAAGCATGGCTGATGCCCGCCAGGCTCCATACAGAAACAGCCACTGCATAGAGTATTCTTACCCCTTTATGATCTAACAGCTTGCCGACCAGCACCACGCCTAACCCGTACGCTGCCTGAAATGCAGCAACGATATAGCCGTATTCTATCTCGCTCCAGCCGATTTCCTGCTGTAGTCCAGGCGCCAGAATACTGATGACATGCCGGTCCAGGTAATTCAAAGTAGTAGCAAAAAACAAGAGGGCGCAGATCCTCCAGCGGTATCCGTGAGTTTTTGGGGCTTGCTGTGCAGCAGAAGAGCGGGTCTGCGCCTGCTCAGCATCCGGGGTTACCAGCGTGTCATTGTCTTTTTTCATCACTAAAGCGCTTTGATCTTGATATGGCGAAAAGCCATGTTGCTTCCGTGATCCTGCAACAAAATGTGCCCTTCGGACGCTTCTCCGTATCCTTCGAATGCATTGAACTTGCTGGCGGCTACCTTCCTTCTGAAATCCTCACTGCCTCTTTCATATTCCAACACTTTGGTGCCGTTGAGCCAATGCTCTACATGGTTTCCTTGTGCTACAATACGGCTATGGTTCCACTGGCCCAGGGGCTTGGGATCTCTGTTTGTGGCAGGATAAATTTCGTACAAAGCCCCCAGGGTATGATAATCGCCGGGTTGCATCTTGCCTTCCAGCATCCAGGGGTGGTTTTCATCATCCAGGAGTTGGTACTCCAAGCCTACCCCATACTTTTCATTGTCTGAAAGTCCTTCTTTGACAAAATATTTCACGCCACTGTTGCCTCCTTTGGTCAGCATTTTCCACTCCCAGTCGAGTATAAAGTCACTGTACTGTTTTGTAGTGATAATATCTCCTCCGTTGCCGGATTCTTGTCCGCCGGTAGCATTGACCAGGAGCATACGATCCTCCACTTTCCATCCTTGAGTAGGAAAAGCTTCCTGGTTGATACTACGCCATCCCGTGGTCGTTTTTCCATCGAAAAGCGGCTTCCATCCTTCCTTTTGCTCTGAAGCGGTCAACAGATGGGACTGCCCGGAGGCGGCAGCACTTGCTTGCGGGACCTCCGCCTCTTGGGCTTCAGGGCTGGTACAGCCAAACACCAGCAGGATGAATACCGGGAGAGGACACAAAGAAAGTGTTGACTTCATGTTAATGATCCGAAAAAAAGGTTGCATAGTATTGTTCGGTTTGTAGAGGTGTGTTCCAAATACAGGCTAAGGATCGTTAGGGGAATCATTGAAACTTTGCATATAATAACAGTATTTTTGCCCGAATGGAAAAATTAATTGATATAAAAGTTTAAACTTTACCAGCAGGTTTAAGGTTTGCCGAATTTTATTGATCATGCCTAAAGAATATGATAAAATTATCCGGGAGAATATCGAGGAAGTGATCCTGCCGCTGGCGTACAAATTGTTGAACATACGCCCTAAACGGTTAGAAGAGATACCCGATGATTTGCAGACTACTATTGAGCGCGAACCGGATTTTCTTAAGAAAGTAACAGATCAGGACGACAACCTTTTTATTTTGCAAATTGAATTTCAGGTAGCCGATGAAACCGACATGGTGTTGAGGATGTGCGAATATAAAGGCATCTTGTTGAGAAAACATAAGTTGCCGGTCAGGCAGTTTGTCATTTATCTGGGCAGACAAGATCCAAAGATGAAGACTAAACTTCAGGATGTGATTCCCGGAGATGCGCTGGCCTATGATTTTCCGCTGATTAATATTCATCAGTATGATTATCAAAAACTATTAGCCTCAGATATTCCTGAAGAAATCATACTGGCAATACTCAGTGATTTTCAAAACGAAAGCCCGGAGATCGTCGTAGAAAAGATATTAGCAAGGGTAGCGGCCATGTCAGGAGACACGATCAAGTTGCTGAAATATTTGAAACAATTGAGTGTTTTGTCAAGATTGCGTAACTTAGAAGAAATAACCATTAAAAAAGCAAAAGCTATGACACTGAATTATGATGTAGAACAAGACTTCTGGTACCAAGAAGGTATAGAAAAAGGTATAGAAAAAGGTATGGAGAAAGGCGAAGAAAAAGAAAAGACAGCCATTATCCTTAGACTGCTGAAATCGGACAAACTAACCCTAGAAGAAATTGCCAGCGTAGCAGAGGTATCCGTTGACTACGTTCGCCAACTACAGGCTGGGCCCGGTAAATAAACGCTAAACATCTGAATCTTATGCTAAAATATATCCATATGCCTACGGTTGTGAAAGCACTCTGCGGTGCTACCATCGGTTTTTTATTTGGCTTATACACCGTCAATACTTTTTTTGGCGGTCATATCAACTTCGTTATCTTTTTATGTATAGCGGTAGGCGCTGCGGCGGGTGTCTGGCTGCTGCGCCGCTAATTACTATGATCAAATACACGACCTTTGCACTGCTTGTCTTATGTTACACTCCTCTGGCCGCCCAAAAAGCAGCCGGTATTCCGCCGCTGCGCGTAGTGCCTACCGCGCCCCAATTGGCTTACCAGCAGCAGGAACTCATTGGCTTTATCCATTTTACGGTCAACACATTTACCAACAAGGAATGGGGCGACGGCACAGAAAGTCCTGCTATTTTTAAGCCCACCCAATTAGATACCCGCCAGTGGGTGCAGGTAGCCAAAGACGCCGGTATGAAAACCCTGATCCTGACGGCCAAACACCACGACGGCTTTTGCCTCTGGCCTTCCCGGTATACCGACCATACTGTGGCCAGCAGCCCCTGGCGCAACGGGAAAGGCGATGTGGTAAAAGAACTTTCCGAAGCCTGCCGCCAGGCAGGGATCAAACTGGGTATTTACCTCTCGCCCTGGGACCGGCACGAGCCCAAATATGGTACGGACGCCTATAATAAATTTTACCTCAACCAGTTGAGAGAACTATTGAACAACTACGGCAAGATCGCAGAAGTGTGGATGGACGGCGCCAAAGGAGAGGACGCCAAAGATATGGAGTATGATTTTGAAGCGTACCGCCGCCTGGTCCGTGAGCTTCAGCCCCAGGCGCTGATCTTTTCGGATGCCGGCCCGGACATCCGCTGGATTGGCAACGAACATGGGTTTGCCGGGGAAACCAACTGGTCTACCATCGACAATGCCAACATTGAGATCGGAAAGGCTGACCCTGCCTACCTGAATACCGGCGACCCCGACGGCAACCAATGGATTCCCGGCGAGTGTGATGTATCGATCCGCCCCGGCTGGTTTTACCATCCTTCGGAAGATGAACAGGTTAAAACGCCACGTCAACTCGTAGATATTTACTACAAGTCGGTAGGACGGAACGGCACGTTGCTGCTCAACCTGCCCCCCGACCGTCGCGGACTGATCCACGAAAACGATGTGGCTGCGCTGCAAGCTTTCCGGTCTGTCTTAGAAGAGAGTTTTGCCAGCAACCTGGCGCTCCGGGGTAAAGCGTCAGCCGCTAACCACAGAAAAAAGAACCCAAAGTATGCTCCTCAAAATATTTTGGACAACGACAACAAAACCTACTGGGCTGCCGACGAGGGTACCAAGACGGCTACACTGGACATTGACCTGGGCAGCACAACTGCTTTTGACCGTATCATGCTGCAAGAGCCGGTAAAATTCGGGCAGTGGATCGCCGCTTTCACGGTGGATGCCTGGCAAAATGGTCAGTGGAAAACGATCGCACAAGGCACTACTATCGGCTACAAAAGACTGCTGCGAATCCCTGAGGTGGAGACGTCCAAAGTCCGTATTCAGATTACGCAGTCCAAAGGGGTTCCCGCACTTTCTAACTTCGGGCTGTTTAAGGCTTCGGAGAAGGAAACAGAAGATTAGCTTTTTAAAAAACCATCAGAAAGCTCCATTGTTTTTAATGATTATGTTCAACCTGCTATGGCTTTTATTGCCTTTGAACCTCTTGGTTTCCTTTGTCATGTTTCGTAGAAATTATTACCGCTGGGTTTAAACAAAAAAGCCCGGTCTTTCACAGACCGGGCTTCGTTTTTTTCCAGTTACCATTTATCAAAACTTGCTGATGCTTTTCTGATACCGGTAGTCCTGTCCCTTCACTTCTACCGTGTACTGACCGGCGGGCAGTTGCTCCAGACGGATAGCTTTGGCATAGGACTGATTACCAGCCACCGTTTCTGTGTATAAAGTATTGCCGTTTTTGTCAAAAAGTGCAACGGACAAAGCAACGCTGGACTTGTTTTCGAACATGACCTGTACTTGATTGTTTTTTACAAACACCACCGGCTTGAATTGAAGCAATGCCTGGTTCTGTTCTCTTACCTTTCCATCGACGCCGACCACAAATGATTTGGTGACGCTGCCGGTCTCACTTTTCAGTACGAGCGAGTATTTGCCATGTTGCAGACGAGAGAAATCGTATTTCTTCAATTGGCTTTCCTGTCCGCTTACTTTTTCCTGGTAGATCACTTTTCCGTTTTTGTCCAGCACCTGGATGGTAGCCGGAGCGGCTGTTGAAAGGTTCCACACACGCACTACTACGGTGGCATTGGTCTTACTGGGTTCTAAAGATAAATCGGCTTTTCCTCCCTCTATGGTACCGGTAGCCATCGCACTCAAACTCAAACTTACGGCGATAGCCATCATTAACTTTTTTACAGCGTTTACATGAATGTTCATAATATTGTATTTTGTTGGGTTAACATGATTTAGATTGACGCTGTAAATATATAAGGGAAAAAGTATTATTAGTCATAAGAGTCATAGTACAGACTTGTTCATGGGATAAAAAACAAAATTATTTATTGTATATTAGTATAAAATATATTTTAAATATTGAAAATATGAATTAATAAGCAAGTCTCATTTACTAAAACAGCCAACCTTAAAATGTAACTTTATTAACACCTCTGATTGGCATTAGGGAACCTGGTTTTTGGTAGCATTGATGTGTTTTATTACCTCCGACAGGTATGTGCCCTTTATATATATAAAAGTACGCAAAGCCTGATGCGACAAACATATCCTTGAAAATAGGAGGGCTCAGTAAGTAAAAATCGCTATGTAGCGCTAAAGCGTTTACGCTAAAAATTTCTTTTTCAGCAAAAGAATTGCCTTTACGATGGCGCGTCCATCGCCCGGAATCTTACATAGACGGCTAAACACGCTTGGTTTTTAGACAAAAAAAATCTGCCAGGCCTGTAGATCAGACCTGGCAGAAAAACCAATACCTGGGTAAGACGAATATGTTATTTGGTGATAATGATCTTGCTGGTGACAGGCTTGCCGTCTACGTACAGCGTAAACAGATATAAACCGGCACCTACATTGTCCAACGACAGTGTTTCTTTGATGCTGTTCACCTTACCCAGCCTTTTTTGTTTGAAGAGCTTACCACTTTGGCTGCTTAGCTGATAACTCACCACCGCCGACTGCTCCAGGTAGCCATCTACTTTCAGGTACTGGCTGGCCGGTACAGGATAAATATCTAGCCTGTAGAGAATGCTGATCTCTTCAATACCGGTCACTGGTGGGGCGCCATTGTAAACCAGGCTGAGCGGCGCAGCGGCTGTATTTCCATTGCCGGCAGCGTCGCCTACCGCATCGGCGGCAAGGTTCAGTGTCACGGTCACCGTCGTATCGGGGGTGGGCGTCACATTTGCCGTAAAGGTAATACTATCCGCAGATTGCAGGTCGCTGACTGTCGCATTGGTCGGCGCCAGGTCGGCTGCTGCAAACCCACTCACCTTTTCGCTAAAGGTAATGGTGACGGCAAACGGACTGGCCTTTGTCGTATCTGGTTCCTGGGTCGTCAGGGTAACTGTCGGCGCTGTAGTATCATACAGCAAGGTCAGCGTATCGGAAGGTGTATTAGGAACACCGCCTGCATTCATCGCTACGCTATCAGCCACCGTTACTTTCAGAGTGCCATCGGCTGTCGGTGTGATCCCGGCAGTAAAGGTAGTGCTGTCTTCCGTTGTCAGGGTAGCCAGCGTACCATTTTCTATGGTTACATCCATACTGTCAAAGCCGTTTACCTTCTCACTGAAAGTGATCGTAGCAGGAATAGGCGCTTTACTAGTTGCGCCGGTGACCGAACTGCTTAAAGCAACCGAAGGAGCGTCTCCTCCTCCGCCACCACCGCCGGTGCCGCTAAAGACCAGGGGCGTAGCCGCTGTGTTGGCATTGCCTGCCAGGTCGGTTACTGTATTTTCAGCAATGGTCATGTTCGACTCACCTTCCGCGGCAGGCACTACGTTTACTGTGAAGACCGTGCTGTCTGTCGTCTGTACTTTTCCGGCAGTAACACTGGTCAGCGTCAGATCGGCGGCTGCAAACCCGCTGACTCTTTCGCTGAACGTGATTGTCACGGGGATAGAATCGTTCTGTGCGGCTGCTGCGGCCAGCGTCACGGTAGGCGCGGTCGCATCGTAAGTGACCATCAGGGTTGGGGCTGCCTGGTTGGATTTGCCGGAGGTAGTCGTTACCGCGTTGGCGGCTACGTTTATGGTGATAGGCCCTTCGGCAGCGGGGGCAATCGCTACGGTATACGAAGTGTCGCTGTTGGCGACGGGCTGCAGGTCGGAAGCCGTTCCGCCGGTTACGGCAATATCTGCCAGTTCAAAACCCTGTACTGCCTCGTTAAAAGCAACGGTCAGCGTAAAAGGATTTTCGTTGACCAGCGTATCCGGTCCGGCAGACAGGCTGACTGTCAGGGCATTAGGATCGTAGGTAATAGTAAAAGCCTGAGCGGCAGCCGTGTTGGCGTTGCCTGCCAGGTCGGTGGCTACATCGGCAGCCACGTTTACCGTCACGTCTCCGGGTGCATCCGGTATAAGGCTGGCCGTGAAGACAGTGCTGTCAGCAGTCGTTTGCATGGTGTCGACAGTAGCATTGGTCAGCATCAGGTCGGCTGCCGCAAACCCACTGACTCTTTCATTGAAAGTGATCGTCACCGGAAAAGGATTCTGGTTGGTGATGCTTCCCATAGTAGAAGATATGGCTACCGTGGGAGGGGCAGTATCTTTAGTAACTTTGGCGGTAGCCTGCGGCCCTGTATTGCCTTCCGCATTTGTCAGCGTAACAGCCAGGGTAATAGGCCCGTCCTTTAAGCTGCTCAGGTCAATACCTGTGATCTCATCGGTAGCGGTAGCGATTGTACCGGTACCTGTCACGGGAGTGGCTACCTTAGCTGTATCGGTAAAGCTATAATTATAGGTAGTACCGACTTCTGCCCCGGCAAAAGTGAAGCTAATGGCTGCCTGGTTGGCAGGGCTTACATAAGCCTGGCCTATCTTGACTGTATAGCCAGAAGGGGTGATAATATCCGCATTGCCAACATCAGAAGCTACCCAGTTAGAGGTGGTGCCGGTCAGGGCAAAGTTCCGGAGCCTGCCGGTTTCGGTGTCGGGTACCGAACGGTCTATCAGGGAATTTACAGAGTCCGGCATGGTATTATCTGCGCCAGCAGTGCCCTGGTTGAAGTCATAGTAAGCGATCAGGCCGGGTTCGTCGCCAGTAAGCAGGGTTCTTAAGCTATCTTTAATACCTGCAGCTGTTCTTGCTTTATTCCAGATTCTTACCTCGTCTATCTTACCATTAAAAGTAGGGTTCTCTCCGGGAACGAATTTGGAGAAAGAGCCTATATAAAGACTGTCCCCTTCAGTGTTATAAGCATCTGTTGTCCGGAGATTTTTGTTTTGAGCCACCTGAATCCCGTTTTTGTACAGCGTCATCGTTCTTGTGGCAACATCGTAGGTCACAGCAACATGTACCCACTTGTTCAATGGAAATTTATTGGGGTCTTCTACGTAACGGAAATTGCTATTTTGCCCGGCTGCCAGGCGGGAGCCGTTGAGGTTAGGAATCCAAAAGGCGGTGTTAGCCCCAAGGCTATCGCCGGATATTACGTTGTTAAACTGCTGATCATCTCTAAGAAACACCCAGGCTTCTTTGGTATAAGAGCCGCTGATGTACGCTTTGGTGTCTACAAAATCTCTGGTTCCGTCAAAATCCAGCGCATTACCGCTAACGATATTATTAACTTGTGTTTGTCCGTAGCCGGGCGTAATCCAGCCTAATGCGCTCAGCCCGATCAGGCAGGCTATGATGTTCAAAAACTGTCTCTGTCTTGTCATAAAAAATCATTTTTGTTTTGGTAATAAGAAAAATATCCGGTAGCCCTTTTAAGGCTTCTCCGGGTCCGTCTTGACAGGATGCTAACCAGCCAGTATAACAAATAGTTTTGGAACGAAACCGCAGTACCTTGAGGGCGAAAAAAGATATTGATAGCGTAAAGAAACAAAAGTTGCCCCAGACTTACACCAAAAAAATGAATTTTTTAGCGTCTGATTGGTACTTATTAAAAAAAACATAATACCGGTATGCTGCCGATCAGTTTTTTTCATATCATATAAGCTGTTTGTGTAATAAATCAATAAAAATAGTTAAACATAATACTTGGTATTAATAATTTTTTAAATTTGTGCGCTTTAGGCCGGGTTCCTCATTCTAATGGAGGCAGCGCGGTGGTGCTAAGTTGCCCTTATCTCAAACCACAACTTGTATGAAAAATTCTACTCCCTATCATTCCCTCCTTGCCATTTTGCTGAGTTTGACTTTTCTGGTCAGCCATAGCTATGCCCAGGAAAGGTCCGTTTCGGGCAAAGTGACGGCTTCAGAAGAAGGGGCGCTGCCCGGCGTTAACATCCTGGTCAAAGGCTCTACCATAGGTACCGTCACCGATGTAGACGGCAACTACAGGATCAGCGTTCCTGGCGAAAACAGCATCCTCGTCTTTTCATCCATCGGCTATACGACCGAGGAAGTGACTGTAGGCAACCAGAGTGCGGTCAACGTCGTTATGCTGCCCGATATTCAGTCTCTTTCCGAAGTAGTGGTGGTAGGCTATGGTACCCAGGAAAGAAAAGACCTGACGGGCGCGGTTTCTTCGGTCAATAGCAAGCAGTTTGAAAATATCGCCATCACTTCCGTAGAGCAGGGCTTGCAGGGAAGGGTCGCCGGTGTGAATATCACGCAGCAATCCGGACAGCCGGGCGCCGGGATGCAGGTGCAAATCCGCGGGGTAGGCTCTATTGGCAACTCCGAGCCGCTGTATGTCATAGACGGTGTGCCGGTGATCAACGACAACAGCGCTACCGGGAATGGTAAATTCAATGCGCTGAACAGCATCAACCCCAACGACATTGCCTCTATTGAAATCCTCAAAGATGCTTCCGCCGCTGCGATCTACGGTGCCCGGGCTGCCAACGGGGTAGTGCTGATCACGACCAAGCGCGGCAAAGCAGGACAGACCGCCGTTACGCTGGATGCGTACACAGGCTTTCAGAAAGCCTGGCGGCTGCTGGAACTCACCGACATCAACGGCTATAAAGAACTCTCCGACGAACTCACCGACAATGCCGGGCTGCCCCGCGTCGTGGCGCTGCAACGCCCCGAAGAACTGGTCAACCGTACCGACTGGCAGGATGAGATGTTCAGCGTAGCGCCTATCAATAATGTGAACCTGGGTGTGTCAGGCGGAACAGAAAATGCCCGCTTCAACGTATCGGGCAACTATATGAATCAGCCCGGTATCCTGCGGGGGACAGATTTTGAGCGGTTGAGCCTGCGTGTTAATACCGACTTTCAGCAGGGAAAATTCAAGTTTGGCGAGTCGCTGGCCTTTAGCCGTACCCAGGCCAATGACCTGACCGCCAGTTTCTTTAGCATCATCCACTATCCGCCCAACCGCCCTGTGTACGATTCTGCTAATGTAGGTGGCTATTCGGGCAACCGTATCATCGATGAGCAGGACGCCAACAACCCGGTAGGGGAAGCCGACCTGTTTACCGACCGCACGACCCGCTACCGCGTGATTGGTACAGTCTTCGGCGAATACGAAATTCTGGACGGACTGACCTACAAACTGAGCGTAGGAGGTGACTTTATCTATGGCAACCGCTATCAGTATACGCCGCCCTACCAGTTTGGCGACCGCAGAAGCCAGCCTTTTGCTTCATTGAGCGAAAGAAATGGCTACTCTATTTCTCCTTTGATAGAAAATACCCTGAACTACAGCAAAACTTTCGGTATACACAACCTGGGCGTACTGGTCGGCTATACCCGCCAGACGTACGAAGAGCGTGCCGCTAACGCTTCGGGAAGAAATACGGTCAATACGGTCGTAAAAGTATTGGATGGTGTCAACGATGTGCCTGCCGTGAGCGGCAACCTTCAGGAGTTTGCTTTGGTCTCTTACCTGGGCAGAGTTACCTACAGCTTCAACGACCGCTACCTGCTGACGGCTAACATACGGCGGGATGGTTCTTCGCGTTTTTCTCCCAACAACAAATGGGGTATATTTCCCTCGGCTTCGGTAGGATGGCGTGTTAGCGAAGAAGCCTTTATGGAAAGCCTGCCGGCGGTCAGCGATTTGAAGATAAGAGCCAGTTGGGGGCAGACTGGTTTTCAGGAAATAGGTAACTATTCCTTCCAGCCTGTGTTGGACAATACACTCAACTATTTGTTCAACGGGGAAGTAGCGACCGGCGTAGCACAGAAGGGGCTGGCAGCCAACAACCTGAAATGGGAAACTTCTACCCAAACAGACATTGGTATGGACCTGGGTTTGTTTGACAACAGGATACTGATCAATGCTGACTACTACATCAAAAAGACAGAGGATATTCTGGTGCCCGTGCCACCTACGCCCAGCACCGGTGTGCAGGGGTCGCCTACCCTGAACGCGGGTTCGGTCAGAAACCAGGGATTTGAGTTTGCCGCTACTTACCGTAAATCTACCGGAGATTTTCAGTACAGCATCACCGGTAACTTTGCCACGCTCAAAAATGAGGTACTCTCGCTGGGTGGCGGACAGCCTATCATCAGTGGTAGTGTGAATGTCACCCGTGTGACCCGTATCATTGAAGGATTCCCGATCGGGCATTTCTACGGATACCAGATGGATGGGCTTTTCCAGACGGAAACCGATGTGGAAGAACATGCCTTCCAGCCCAATGCCAAGCCCGGAGACATCCGCTTCAAAGACCAGGACGGCAACGATACCATTGATGTCAATGACAAGGTATACATCGGAGACCCGCTACCCGACCTTACCTACGGGTTGGCCTTCGAAGCTTCTTACAAAGGCTTTGATGTCAATTTGTTCTTGCAAGGGGTGCAAGGTGTGGAACTGTATTATGGATACCGGTATTTTGCCGCCGGGATGTTGCGTCCGTTCAACTATGAAAAAAGAACGCTCAACCGCTGGACCGGACCGGATACTTCCAACGAAATCCCCCGTGCGGTAGGCGGCGACCCTGCCAAAAACACCCGGGAATCGAGCCGCTTTATCGGAGATGGTTCTTTCCTGCGCTGCCGCAACCTGACCTTGGGATATAGCATACCTTCCACCACGCTGGAAAACATCGGTGGATTTGTCTCCCGCGCCCGGTTCTATCTGACCGCCCAGAATCTCTTTACCATCACCGACTACGAAGGCTACGATCCGGAGATTGGTTCACAAAGCGATAACCCGGATAATTTCAGCCGCGGGCGGGGCATCGACAACGGTCAGTTTCCGCAAGCCCGGACGTATATGCTCGGTGTACAAGTTACTTTTTAAAAAACTATTTATCATGAAAAAATACACGCCCTATATCAAATACCTTATTGCGCTCGTACTGGTCAACGTGGTGTTTGTCACCTCCTGCAAAAGAGATGGAGAACTGCTGGAAATAGACAACCCCAACCGGGCTACGCCCAACACCTTTTACCAAAACCAGGCGGATGCACTGCTTGGTGTCACTTCGGTGTATTCTGTCTGGCAGGTCATCAACCTATGCCAGCGTTTTTACTTTTTTGGCAATGACATGCCTTCCGATGAAAGTATTGGCACCAACAACCTGCAGTCTACCCTGGCAGAGATGCTCAATTACACCTGGGAGTCTAACAATGAAGTGATCACGGGTATGTGGGACGCTTATTACACGGGCGTGAACCGCGCCAACCGTATCATACAGGAAGTGCCGGAAATTGAGATGGAAGAAAAACTGAAAAACAGGATCATTGCCGAAGCCAGGTTCCTGCGGGCTACCTTTTATTTCGACCTGGCGTTCAAGTGGGGCGATGTGCCGCTGATCACCGAGCCGCCGGCCGCTTCCGTAGAACAGCCGCGGGCACCCAAAGACCAGGTATATGATCTTATCATCGAAGACCTGAAGTTTGCCAAAGCAAACCTGTACAGCAAAGACGAATATTCATCCGACGAACTGGGCAGGGCAACCAGCGGAGCCGCCGCAGGCTACCTGGGCAAAGTATACCTGTACCGGGGGCAATACGCCGAAGCCGAAAAAGAATTCGATGATGTGATCAACGGCGTGTACGGAACCTACGACTTGGTGGCTAACTTCCGCTGGAACGGCATTGGTGAAGAACAGGTGATGGAAGCTGAAAATAACATGGAATCTTTGTTCGAGATACAGTTCCAGGATGGCTTCGGCGCCCAATGGAATACGGATAACAACGGCGGCGGGGAGATTACCTTCCGTGGCGTGGAATATGCCTTTGCCAGCTTCAACAACGTGCGACCCAAACAAGCTTTCGCCGACCGCTTCGAATTGGGAGACCCCCGGTACGAACAGACTTTTTACGACGATGGGGTAGCTTACTACAATGGCATCTTTACCAAAGCGGCTTTTGGTGGACTGATCGCCTGGCGTAAGTACCAGAACTACGACATACGCGCCGAGGGAGGACAAAACTCCGGCATCAACTTCCGCCTGATGCGCTTTGCCGACGTGCTGCTGATGGCTGCCGAAGCCAAACTCAACAACAACAAGCCTATCAGCGAAGTGCTGGTGCTCGTCAACCGCGTCAGGCAGCGGGCGATCAACCAGAAGACTAACCCGGACATCCAACTGTATATGCCCCGTACATTGGACAATACCCTAAGACCTTATCCTACGGCAGAATATCCGGCCAACACCAGGGAGCAGGTGATGAGCATCATCATGCATGAGAGAGAGGTAGAGTTGGCCGGTGAACAACACCGCTACAACGACCTGAGAAGGTGGGGGCTGGACGATGACGTAGCGCTTGCCAGCAACAAACCTTATGTGAGAGGCAAACATGAACTGTGGCCTATTCCACAACAAGAGTTGGAAACCAACCCGGCCATTGGCCAGGAAAACCAGAATCCAGGTTATTAATATTTAAACTGCTTGCATACCATGTACAAAAAAACCACGCTTCTTCCTATCTATTTTATATTAAGTCTCCTGCTTTTCACTGCCTGCCAGGATGAGGTAGACATCAGAGATAAAGACGGGTCAGGTGTAGTCGGTGTAATGAACAATATAGAAAGTGAGGGTAAATTCTCTACCTTTTACAGAGCGATCGGAAGCAACGGGCTTAGAATATCCGATAATCTGAACGGCAGCGGACCGGGCTACGAATACACTATCTTTGCCCCGACCAACGAAGCCTTTGACAAATTTCTGGCAAAATATGATATCTACGGAAGCACCGGCGATATTCCTACGGCCGTACTCAGGGATATTATCAATTATCATATCGTTCCGGGAAAGAAAAGCTCCGGCGAGTTGAGCGGCGGGCAGAAGACCCTGCAGGGGGGCGATCTTTCTTTTTCCGGCACTACCATCACCGGCGCCAGCAATACGGCTACGATCACTACGGCTGACCGCGAAGCCAGGAACGGCTACCTGCACGAACTCAACGAAGTGCTCATTCCGCCTACGCTAACTACCCAGTCGATCGCACAGATCGCTGCCGGAAGCGACTTTGCTACCCTGGCAGCCGCCCTCAGCCGTTTTCCTGACCTGGCAACTGCTATAGAGGCCGGAAACGGGACATACACCGTGCTGGCACCCAACAATGCCGCCTTTAGTGCCTTGCTGGCTACGCTGCCCTATACTACGCTTGCCGAAGTGCCCGGCCCGCTGCTGAGAACCATCCTGGAATACCATATTATAGAAGGAGCCGTCGGCCCGGCAGACATTTCAGGGGTGCAGGCTCCGTTGAATGGTGAGGAACTGGTTTTAGACACAGCGGCTATCGTGATATCTAACGTAGCCGCTACCAACGGACGGGTGTATGTACTGAACCAGGTGCTGACGCCCCCAAGCCTCAACACGATTGTGGGTACCGTGCTGACCAATCCTGACTTTAGTACGCTGGCCGCCGCACTGGTCAACGCTGACCTCACCGCACCTTTGAGCCAGGGAAAGTTTACGCTCTTTGCTCCAAACAACGCAGCCTTTACTGCCGCAGGCGTCACCGACCCCAACGCGGTGGAGGCCAGTACACTGATGTATCATGTCATCAGCGATTCGGTGTCTTCAGCCATGCTGATGACCGGTTTTTATCCCACCCTGCAGGGTGCTTCCTTAGCTGTGACGACAGGTACGTTAGGAGGAACAACGGTGAATAATGCTACCATCACAATGGCTGATATGGCTGCCCCTGGCGGTGTGGTCCATGAGATCAATGCCGTACTGATGCCTCCTGCCCAGGATGTTGTGGCGCTTGCTCAGGCGACGCCGGACCTTTCTACGCTGGCGGCGGCTATCACCAAAGCCGGGCTGGCAGATACCCTGTCGAAGGCGGATTATACGGTATTTGCGCCTACCAATGCCGCTTTCGAAGCTCTGTTCACCGACTTAGGGGTGACAGGGCTGGATAGCCTGACAGCCGAGCAACTCACGCCTGTTTTATTGTACCATATCATTCCAGGCAGGTTGTTGTCTACACAGTTGCCCAATGGAGATATCAATACCCTGGGCGGAGCTACGTTTAACCTGAACAACCGGGTATTGACCATTACTACTGGCAGTGGTCAGGTGGTCGACATTTCCGGCGGTGACTTTAATATACAAGCCAGCAATGGGGTGGTACATATCATCGATGCCGTGTTGGTTCCTAAGTGAGCGTGGCTAAATCTTCTTCGCCTACTTAATTTTACTAATAAATTATACTATTTATATAAAAAGTGAAACCCTTGTAATAAATTGTTGAGAATAGGCACTTTTTTGCGCTAAAAGTATGATATAGTCTTTGTTTTAATTTATCTTTGCCCAAAATCACATATTAAATATCATGAAAGAAGGAAAAGTAAAGTTTTTTAATGAGTCAAAAGGTTTCGGGTTTATTAAGGATAATGAATCTGACAAAGAGTATTTTGTACACATCTCCGGCCTGGTGGATAACATCCGGGAAGGTGATGATGTAGTTTTCGAATTGCAGGAAGGAAGAAAAGGATTGAACGCCGTGAATGTTAAGCTGGCCTAATTCTAAAACGATAAAATCTTGAGCCTAAGCCTCACATTGTTGAGGCTTTTTTCGTTTCCGCCGGGAATATATTCCTATCTTTGCAGCTTGCTACACCAAGGCTGCCGTGTACTGCTATGTACTTAGCCGTTTATACGACTGTCCCCTAACACCTTGCCATGAACATCACCTTTGAAGAAACGGGGCTAAACCCCGACCTCCTGAAAGCCATACAGGAAATGGGATTCGAGCATCCCACGCCCATTCAGGAGAAAATGATCCCCAACCTGCTCAGCAGCCACAAAGATGTGATCGCACTGGCGCAGACCGGTACCGGAAAAACAGCCGCCTTCGGACTGCCGCTGCTTCAACTCACCGACATGCGCTCTACGGCCGTGCAAACGCTGGTCTTGTGCCCCACCCGGGAGCTTTGCCTCCAGATCACGGGCGATATGGAGAGCTTTTCCAAGTACATGCCCGGTCTGCGGGTAGTGGCCGTCTACGGTGGTGCCAGCATAGATACCCAGATCAGCGCGCTGAAGAAAGGCGCCCAGGTAGTGGTCGGTACTCCCGGCAGGGTCAACGACCTGATCCGGCGTAAGCTGCTCAAACTGGGCGAAGTGCGGTGGGTGGTATTAGACGAAGCCGACGAGATGCTCTCGATGGGCTTCAAGGACGAACTGGACGCCATTTTGGCAAAAACACCGCCCGAAAGACAAACACTGCTCTTCTCGGCGACCATGCCCGACCAGATCGCTGCCCAGTACACGCGCGACCCGATGGAAATATCGGTAGGCAAGCGCAACGCCGGTGCGGAGAACATCAGCCACGTCTATTATATCGTCCATGCTAAAGACCGCTACCTGGCACTCAAACGCATTGCCGACATCAACCCGGACATTTATGGCATCGTTTTTTGCCGTACCCGGCAGGAGACCAAGGACATCGCCGAAAAGCTGATGGCCGACGGCTACAATGCCGACGCCATCCACGGAGACCTTTCGCAGGCGCAGCGCGACCAGGTGATGAACCGCTTCCGACTGGGGAATATACAAATACTGGTGGCGACCGACGTGGCTGCCCGCGGCCTGGATGTCAACGACCTGACGCACGTGATCAACTACAACCTGCCCGACGATCCTGAGGTGTATATCCACCGCAGTGGCCGGACGGGGCGCGCCGGTAAGAGCGGTACGTCTATCTCTATTGTGCATATGCGCGAAACACGCAAGATCAAAGATATTGAGAAAAAATCGGGCAAGAAATTTACTCAAAAGATGATCCCTGATGGCAAAGAGATCTGTGAGAAGCAGTTGTTTCACCTGGTTGATAAGATAGAGAAAGTACAGGTCAACCATGCGCAGATAGATGAATTCCTGCCCGTGATCTATAAAAAATTAAGCTGGCTGGACCGGGAATCGCTGATCAAGCACTTTGTGTCGGCAGAGTTTAACCGTTTTCTGGCGTACTATAAAGATGCCCGCGACCTGAACGCTTCTGCGCAGGAGACGGCTGGCGGCAGCCGGAAAAGGAGCCGGAGTACCGACTTCTCCCGCTTTTATATCAACGTAGGCAGCAAAAACAAGCTCAGCGCTGCCCGCCTGATCGGCCTGATCAACGAGCAGATGGATAGAAACGACGTGGAGATCGGCAAGATAGAGATCATGGACAAACTCTCTTTTTTTGAAGTAGACAGCCATTACGAAAAAGAGGTGCTCAAAGCTTTCCAAAAGAAAAATACCAGCTTTGAGGGCACGCCCGTGCTGGTAGAAGTCTCCCACGACAAACCCAAAGCTTCCCGCAGCGACCGGCGTAGCGGTGGCTTTTATAAGAAAGATACCAAATCGTTCAAAAAGGATTTCAAAAACAAAAGGAAGCGGATTAAGTAGAAATCAAAAATATCAGATGCCGTAGAGTGATGTTTTCTGATCGCTTTGGCTCATAGTTAAGTGGAGGTCAAATAGGCTTGTTTTTAGGTAAGCCATCCATTTTATTGTCAGCTTATTAAGCTGCATAGTCAATAAAATGAACCCTCAAAAATTGGGATACACCCGATTCACATCAAGTTAGGATAAAACATTTCTTAATTTTTGCTAAAAAAAGCCCAGTGTATATCTGGTACTCTATCGTCCTTTAAAAGTAGTTTGGCGTTGCCCAACTTTTTGCCATCTAAAATAGGAGCTTGATAGATTTTATCGTTTATTCGGTAGTAAACCATTTCATTTTCTACAAGTAAAATCTCGCTATCGCCTTGTGGTTCGCCATTTTCAAAAGTTTCCCACTCAATATAGGCTCTGGTAGACACATTGAAAAGAAATAAGATACCAGGATAATAAGAGCCAAAACTTTTCGCTCTCACATCAAAGTTCTCACTCTCCTCAAATAGTTCCCCCTCTTCCTCTGGACTTGCAAAGTCTGGCCTCCGATACTCTCTTCCGGGTATTTCTTTATTGAAGTCGTATGGGTTTCGCTCACCTCTCTCTATATAAAAGACGCTTCTATTATAACCGTTAACAGTTGCAGCCAGCCATTGCCCAAAACCAACCACACCAGTTGATCCGCCTTTAAAAGTTTTGAAATAGAATTCATTTTTGCTCTTATCCTGAATAATATAGCCAATCTCTCCCAGCTCAGAAGCATTAGGTATAGAATTGTTGCTGATTACTGCCAAAGCGGATTCATTTCTAACTTTTACTGTATAATAGTATCTGTAAGTACCCCAATCTTGAAATAAGTCATTAGGAACAGGTTCAGATAACAAAAGATTATCTTTGAAATTATATTTACGTGTACTTAAAAGTAGATTTTCTTATTCTACCCAGCAATTCTCACTTTGCAAATTTAGAAGTAGTGCGATAGCTTTGGGGGATGAAAACAAGATCGCGGGAAGGTCTAGGTAGCTTTGATAGTTTTTACACGTTAGTCTGCGGACTGTTCAGTAAGATAAAGGATAAGCG